>NZ_JBMERP010000039.1:0-33350 GCF_049310925.1 Virgibacillus sp. DJP39
AAGACAGGACTTCCTTTAAAGGGAAGGCCTGTCTTTTTTTTAGCAGTAAAAAACGTATAAGAACTTGTCTTTGTAAAGCTTGCTTACAGTAACAGCAACGTCCAGCTGCAACGCCCAGAGACTAGCGAGACTTCCCTCGCTTTCGTACGATAAGTCAACACCGGCTTCTTTATCTCCTGCGGCTCAGTCCAGTCCGTACGTCTCTACCCAGGGCGCTTGGGCTTTTGTTCTGGAAAGTAACAAGACAATTGTTACAAAAATTCTAAATTTTATTGACAATATAAAATGTAAGCGATATCATTTTAATAACGTATTTAAAACGATACTTTAAAAACTGTCATACTTAAGTGACTCAAGGGGGTATTAGATTGATTTTTAATGAAGCAATAGAAACGTTAGAGCGGAATGAAATGGAGAAACTACAGCTTGAAAGACTGCAGGAGACCGTTTACCGAGTTGATAATCATGTTGCCTATTATCAAGATAAGTTTAGTGAACTTGGTATCGATCGAAGTGATATAAAATCTTTGGATGATGTTCGTAAACTTCCATTTACGGAAAAGAAGGATTTAAGGGAGCATTATCCATATGGGTTATTTGCCTCATCTATGAAAGATATAATTCGCCTGCACGCTTCCTCAGGGACTAGTGGAAAACCTACGATTGTTGGTTACACAAGGAAGGACGTTGATGACTGGGCAGAGATTGTTGCTAGATCAATCGCCGCAGCAGGTGGTAATTCAGGTGATATTATGCATAATGCCTACGGGTATGGTCTGTTCACTGGAGGGTTAGGACTCCATCATGGAGGAGAAAAGCTCGGCATTACAACCGTGCCCGTTTCTGGAGGGAATACGAAACGGCAAATTATGTTGATAGAAGACCTCAAACCACAAGTAATCTGCGCAACTCCTTCTTATGCACTGCGAATTGCTGAGCAGATGGAAGAGGATGGATTAGACCCACGTGCTACAAGTCTTAAATTTGGTATATTTGGTTCAGAGCCTTGGTCAGAAGAAATGCGACAGACATTGGAAGAGAAGATGGGTATCAAGGCAGTTGACATTTATGGGCTAAGTGAAGTTGTTGGTCCAGGAGTTGCTATTGAATGTCACGAGCAACAAGATGGCCTGCATATTCAGGACGATCATTTTTTTACAGAGGTAATTAACCCTGATACATTAGAGCCGGTTCCAGATGGTGAGTATGGCGAGCTTGTTTTTACAAGTTTAACGAAAGAAGCCTTTCCAATTATCCGCTACCGTACTGGTGATCTTGCAACTGTTACCCGCAAGAAGTGCAAATGTGGCAGGACAACCATGCGTATGTCGCGTATAAAAGGTCGGATTGGAGACATGCTCATCATTCGAGGGGTCAATGTTTTCCCATCAGAAATAGAGCGGGCATTGCTCCGGGTTAAGGAATTAGCTCCACATTATCAAGTATTTTTAGACAAAGAGAATCATATGGATTCGGTTGAACTGCATGTGGAGATGTCCGAGAAAACGTATACAGAATTTAAATTAGATGAAGAGGAAGAAAAGAAAACACAATTAAAACAACAGATTCAAGCATTGGTTAAAGAGCATTGCTTGGTAACCATCGATATCAAACTGATGTCTCCAAAATCGATTCCAAGGTCGGAAGGGAAAGCAGTTCGTGTGGTCGATAATAGAGAAAAACAGACTGTAAAATAAGGGAGAGATACGATGATTTACCGTTACAAAGATCAAACACCACGTATACATGAATCTGCTTTCATTGCAGATAATGCTACGGTGATTGGAAATGTAGAAATTGGCGCCTATTCAACGATCCTTTTCAATGTTGTTGTAAGAGGAGATGAAGGTCCAATACGAATTGGTGAACGCTGCAATATACAGGAAAATTCCATGTGTCACCTTTATGAAAAGTTTCCACTCACATTAGAAGACGAGGTTTCTATAGGCCATAATGCGATCATTCATGGGTGTACCCTGCGGAAGGGAGTGCTAGTGGGCATGGGCGCTACTGTGTTAGATGGGGCTGATATAGGAGAATACTCTATAATAGGTGCAAATAGCCTAGTACCTCCTGGAAAATTAATTCCTCCACGCTCACTTGTATTGGGTTCACCTGGAAAAGTAGTAAGAACGTTAACGGATGAAGATATGGAAATGATTGAAGAAACGATCAGTACCTATGCTGAAAAGGGGCAGGAGTTCAAGCAAGTGGAAGTACTTGAACAAATAGATTGATAAGAAAAAGTAGCATAAGGCTAACCCTTTTGCTACTTTTCCTCTTTGATAACAGGTGGATCTCCTTGTTCAAATACAGATTCGAAAAATCGTGTTGCAGGTTTTGCTAGTATTTGATAATAATCTGCAAAAAGGGAAGCTGCTGAGTCTCCAACCCACTTTTCTGGTAAGAGTTCCTGAGGAAGACTTGGATCAATGAACAAAAACTTTCTATATTGGTGGACAAGTAAAGATCGTTTTACGAAGCAGCTCCCTTCACTTATTTCCCCTTTCGCTATTTTATGTTTGTCTATAATGTAATCTTTACTATATTCCTCGATAAACTGTGAATACTTTTCATTAATATTGTCTAAGTCCCAACATTTCTCAACCAAGCTTGCATGGTCATTCATTCCTTCATATGTAGATTTAAAAAATGAAACATAGGAACTGACATCGTATTTATCAATTAAATCTTTGGTCTGTTCTTCAAGGGGGTTTGGAGTAATCCAACAGCTGTTAGATAGGAGGCCAAATCCACTCCAAATCAATTCCTGTCTTAATTCATCCCTCAAATAACGCTTGTCCTCTGGAATTGTATAGATAAGCATTCTCCAACTTCCGTCCCATTCAGGAGATTCTAATTGGTATATTCGCTTCGATGCTTCATCCATTCTAGCTTTCCCGCGATTTGTTAAAGAGTAATAGCTTTTATTCCCCTTTTTTTCTGACTGAACCCAACCCTGTTTGCTCATGCGGGATATGGCTGCACGAACAGATTGTTCATTATGTCCGAACTCTTTCAGTAATCGAATTAAACTGCCAATCCAAATTACGTTTCCATAACGACTTATGTAATCTCCATACAGAGTAAAAATCATTGAACGTGTATTTACTATTTTATTCATGTGGATTCCTTCCTGTAAACACTTCTGAATTAATAATGCCTGAAAACATTGTACTATATTTTGCTTTGCGAGGACAGTCCCCATTAAAGATAACAGTTAAAGTAGTGAAGTTCTGCACACAGTTTAAAGAAAATTTAGATATTGATAATCGTATAACACTTTGATATACTAACGTTATATAAACGTTATAAGGAGATGTTATAATGTATAACTTTGTGGAGGACACTGACTCCGTAACGACTGCATATGTTGAAGACCCTGACAAATATGCTGGATTTATGGATCGAATTGAGTCAGGTGAGAAGATAGAGGCTGATGATTGGATGCCGGAAGAGTATCGTAAATCACTTATAAAACTTATATCCATGCATGGAATCAGCGAAATTATGGGTGCGCTTCCTGAAAAGGAGTGGACGCCTAAAGCACCAACTTTAAAGAGGAAATTAGGTATTATGGCAAAAGTACAGGATGAAATGGGTCATGGACAGCTTCTATTACGTGTGACGGAAGATTTAATGAAACCTTATGGTAGAAATAGAGAAGATTTAATGCAGGATTTATTAACAGGAGATTTAAAGTTTCATAATGTCTTTCATATGCCAACAAAGACATGGGCAGATGCCGGAATGGTAGGCTGGTTAGTCGATGGTGCGGCTATTATTTCTCAAACTAATATGCTGGATGCATCGTATGGTCCATATCAGAGGGCTCTTCAACGAATTTGTGCTGAAGAGGTGTTTCATGCACAACATGGTGAATCTATTATTATGGCGTTGGCTGAAGGAACAAAAGAGCAACGTGAAATATTACAGGACTCACTTAATCGTTGGTGGGAACCAATATTAATGTTTTTCGGTCCGAGTTCTGCAGAAACGACAGGTTCATCTAAGCAGGATGTTATGAAAAAATATCGTATCCGTAAAAGTACAAATGAAGAATTACGCCAAGCCTTCTTGGACAAATATTTACCACGTGTTTTTTCTTTGGGGTTAACACTACCCGATGAAACAGTTCATTATGATGAGGAAAAAAAGCAATGGATTTATCAACAGCCCGACTGGAATGAATTTAAAAAGATCATCCGGAACAAGGGTCCTAAATCAGAAGACCGGTTATTGTTAAGACGTATTGCCTATGAAAATAACAAGTGGGTTAGGAAAGCCTTAGCGCAGGAAATGATTGAATCATAAGAAGACGAATTGGAGGCATAGAATAATGGTAGTGAGTGATGAGTCTAACTTTTATCAAGAATATGAAGTTTTTAGTAAAAAAAGCTTAAAGGCGCCTATTCAACATCAATTTAGCTTACTTGCACCAAACGATGAAATGGCATTGAATCTAGCGCTCGAAAACTTTATGCGCAGAGAAGAAATTTTTGATGTCTGGGTAGTGAAAAGGAAAAACATTCGCACGCTTTCTACTGAGGAACGTCAATTGTGGACGAAGCGGATAGACAACAAGGAATACCGAACTACAAAAGGGTATGGATATTTACGGAAGAAGTGGAAAGAAAAAGAACAGGGTATGTTAGATGAAAATGAAATCATGTCCTGGAAAGAGGTGAAAAAGTCGTGACACTTGTTGAAAATGCAGCACAGGCAAAGCAAGATGAATCCTATTATAAATCTTTAACTGAATTACTTTACCAGCTTGCTGATGATGACTTTATCGTCGCATTTCGTGGATCTGAGTGGTTGGGTTTGGCACCCCATATTGAAGAAGACGTGGCTTTTTCATCTATTACACAAAATACGATGGGACACGCGTCATTATACTATAATCTGCTTGAGGAATTAGGAGAAGGAAATTCAGATGTTCTTGCACATGAGCGTCCATCTAATAAACGTAAAAACGCTATCTACCTTGAAATGAAAAACGGTGATGGTTCATATCTTGAGGATCCATACTATGACTGGGCTTTGACAGTTGTACGGCAATATTTTTACGAGGTTTTCAAAAAGGTGAAATTGAAAGCGCTTACCAGAAGCTCCTATGTACCTCTTGCAAACATTGCCCAAAAGGTATTAATGGAACAACCATATCACTTAGCGCATTGGAAAATCTGGATAAAACAGCTACAGGGATCTACGCCTGATGCGCAAAGGCGAATTACTTTTCGTGTCGAGGAAGCCTGGAATGAATTTCAAGATGTTTTAGAATTAGGCTCTCACGAAAAGGAAATGGTTACGCATAAATTAATTGCTGGTGAAGACTATTTAAAGCAGCAGTGGTTAGAAGAAATTGAAGCAACATTAAAATCACCTCCAGAGTTTTCAATTGGAAAAAAATCTGGTTCAGGTAGAAATGGTGAACATACAGAGGATTTAGAACAAGCATTACTAATTTTTGCTGAAGTGTACAACACGGATAAAGAGGCTGTTTGGTAGGTCTAAAAGCTACTTAACTATTTATAAGCTCATTTTATAAGTTTTGTTGTTTTTTAGCTTTCGTAGTTGATGGAAACTGTGACGTAGTGAAAACTTTCTCTACGCCGTTCCGGCAGAATACTTCGCTTTCCGCGGGCACGGCCTCAGTCTCCTCAGAAGCAAAGAGCGCTTCTTCCGGGGCCTTCGGACTCGTGCTGTTCCCGCAGGAGTCTTCGTATTCTGCCTCCACTAAGGGGATTTTTCTCTCTTGAACAGAGGGCTATCTAAGCGGAGGAAAAACGCGAGACTCCAGTGGGAAAGGAACAGTCTGAAGACCCCGCAGTGAGCGGTTTTTGCTCCGAGGAGGCTGAAGCGTTCCCCACGGAAAGCGAGTGTTTTTCCGCAGCGCTGAAGTCAACACCAATCTAGTAAAGTGTGGTAGGAAATCAATCTAGCGCTACGTCGCAGTTTATAGATTTTGTGTCAAAAAAAAACTATCTTTTAGAAAATAGCCATTTTTAGAAAGGGGGATGTGTAGTATGGGGGATCCAGAAAAACAAGAAGAAATTAGGGCGGTTTTAAAAACAGTAGATGATCCAGAGCTTCCCTCAGTAAGTGTATTTGACCTCGGGATGGTCCATGATGTACTCGTTATGCAAAACAAAGTCTTCATTTCGATGGTTCCAACATTTGCCGGTTGCCCTGCTCTTGATTTTATTGAAGCTAATGTGAAAAAAGCGGTAGAGGAAGTTGCATGGGTTAAAGAATGCCACGTTGAGTTTTCCTACAAACATATCTGGTCAACAGATTCTATTACTAACGTGGGAAGGGAGCAGTTGAAAAAACATGGCGTTTCTCCGCCACCCGAAAACTATAACCCAGGTGATGAATGGACTGTCGACTGTCCGTTTTGTGGGTCTGGCTACACCACAATGGATAATGTATTTGGACCTACTGCCTGTCGTAGTATCTTGTATTGTAGGTCCTGCAAGAATCCGTTTGAAGCTATGAAACCAGTAGTTAAGGAAAATGTAATGTAGTTAACGATGTGATGAATTAATAAAGAAGGGGTTTTTAAAATGGTAAAACTAATTGCTTTGTACAAACAACCGGAAGACAAAGAAGCTTTCGATGAGCATTATTTTAATACACACACACCGCTCACAAAGGAGATTCCGGGACTTAGAGAAATGAAAGTAACAAAAATTGTCGGTTCGCCGATGGGGAAAAGTGATTATTACCTTTTATGTGAGATGTTCTATGATGATCATGACTCACTGCAGAAGGCTATGAAAACAGATGAAGGAAAAGCTTCGGGGAAAGATGTTATGAAGTTTGCTGGAGACATTGTTACACTCATGATTGGTGAAGAACTCGAAGATTAGTAAATTAATAGAAATGAATGGGATATGAGCAAAAGAGCGGCTAAAGTTTTCTTAAAGGAGTGTAAGTAATGGAATCAGATTATAAAAAGATTCTTTATGAAAAAAAGGGCGCAGTAGCATCCATCATTTTGAATCGTCCATCTTCCTATAATGCTTTCACAGAAGAAATGAATACAGAAATAATTAGTGCTTTACAGGCAGCAAGTGAAGATGAAGACGTGAGAAGTATCTTGGTTACTGGGAGTGGGAAAGCGTTTTGTGCGGGAGAAGATTTGGCTGGTGTGGACGAGAATACTGATCATGGAACATTTCTTCGTACACGATACCATCCAATGATGAAGGCAATTAAACAAACACCTAAGCCGATTGTAGCCGCAGTAAATGGAATAGCTGCAGGTGCTGGCATGAGTTTGGCTTTAGCAGCCGATTTTAGGTTAGTAAAGCCTGAAAGTAAATTTGTCAGTGCATTTATGAACATTGGTTTAATTCCGGATTCCGGTTTTCTCTATGTTCTGCCGCGCCTTATTGGTTATGCAAAAGCTCTCGAAATAGCGGTGTTGGGTAAACCAATTTCTGGGACAGAGGCATACCAGCTGGGGCTTGCAACAGAAGTGATTGAATCATCGGATTGGGACGGGGAGATTGCGCTTTTTGCAGAATCACTTGCTGCTTTACCAACTCGATCATTCGCTTTAATTAAAGGCTATATGATGGACGGGATGCACCTGCCATTCGAAGAGATGCTGGAACAAGAAGCACAGGCACAACATACCGCTGGAAAGTCCTATGATCATCAAGAGGGATTGCAGGCATTTAAAGAAAAACGCAAGCCGAACTTTATTGGAAATTAATAGAAGGAGTGATGGAAATGGAACATACAGTAGTAAAAGAACCTGTAACAGAGGTTAGACCAATGAAACGTGACCACTATGCGATGATTATTAATGGTGAACGTGTAGAAAGCAGCTCAAGCGAGGTATTTAAAACATATAATCCAGCAAAAGGTGAGGCATTAGCTACAGTGGCTAAAGCAAATAAGGAAGATGCGGAGTTAGCGGTACAAGCGGCCAGAAATGCATTTGACAATGGGAAATGGCGCAAATACCCTGTTGGTAAACGATCACGCGTACTGAATAAAATAGCAGCAATTATGCGTGAACGTTTTAATGAACTGGTTGAACTAGAGGTGTTAAACAGTGGAAAGTCAGTCGGCGCTGCGCAAATACAAATTAACCAGTCAATTGAGGATTTTGAGTTTTATGCTGGTGCAATTGTAGGCCATCGAGGAGTAGTAAATAATGTGCCGAATGGCTTTTTTAACTATACAAACAAAGAACCAGTTGGAGTGTGCGCGCAGATTATTCCTTGGAATTATCCGATGATGATGGCTGCGTGGAAGATAGCACCAGCGATAGCCACAGGTTGCTCTGTAGTCTTAAAGCCTGCCAGCCTTACACCGATCACGGCTATAATACTTACTGAAATCTGTCATGAAGCGGGAGTACCAGCCGGCGTGATTAATACGATTCCAGGTTCAGGTTCTGTGATTGGAGATTACCTTGTACAGCACGAGGATATTAATAAAGTTGCTTTCACAGGCTCAACACCAACCGGAAAAGACATTATGAGTAAAGCTTCCCAATCGCTAAAGCGTCTTACTCTTGAGCTTGGTGGCAAATCTCCAAATATTGTGTTTGACGATGCAGATTTAGAAGCAGCGGTTCCTGGATCCTTATTCGGCATCTTCTTTAACACAGGACAGTCATGTGAAGCTCGTTCACGAATGTTTGTGCATGAATCAATTTACGATGAATTTATGGAACAGTTTATAGCAAAAACGAAGAAATTAAAATCAGGCGATCCATTCGATAAAGGTACTCACCTCGGTTCAATTATTAGTCGTGATCAATTAGAAATTATCGATGGATACGTTCAGTCTGCAAAAGAAGCAGGGGCAACAATAGCGACAGGTGGTAAAGTGTGTAAGATAGAAGGTTTCGAAAATGGACATTGGTATGAACCTACTGTCATTACAGACGTAACACCTGATATGAAAGCGGTAAAGGAAGAAATTTTTGGACCAGTTGTTGTTGTTGAAAAGTTCACAGATGAAAAAGATGTTATCAAACGTGCAAACGATACTGAATATGGATTAGGATCAGCAATCTGGACTACTAACCAAGCAAGAGCAACACGAGTAGCGCATAAAATTGATGCGGGAATCGTTATGGTCAACTGTCCGTTTTCAGCTTTCCCAGGCACACCATTCGGCGGCTACAAACAATCAGGATTCGGCAGAGAACTTTGCGTGGAAACATTAGATTTATATATGGAAGACAAAAGCGTCCTATCCTACCACGGAGGAAAACCAATCAACCCATTCGGAGTGTGAGAACAAAAGCGGAGTTGACTGATCTGGGGTGAAACGCATAAGCAAGAAACCGTAGAACGTTGGTTTGTACGTTCGAAGTGTTTCATGCTTATGACGCGAACCCCAAGGAGACAAGGCTGGATGAAACAAAAGCGGAGCGGGCTTGGTCAGCGGCTTTGATGTTAATCAACGCCGCTGATATACAAAAGGGGTGTTATTTATGGCGATACGCAATGTAACTGTCATGGGGGCTGGTGTAATGGGCCGTGGGATCGCATATGTCTCGGCCCTTGCCGGTTTCCATACAACGTTGGTTGATATATCGGAAAAACAACTGCAGGAAGCACATGATTACGCGAAGCAAACGACTCAAAAAGGGATAAAAAGAGAAAAACTGACAGAAGAGCAGGCCCAACATTTATTAGGCAATCTGCATACTTCATTAAATTGTGAATCCACAGTAGAAACGGCTGATCTTTTTATTGAGGCAGTTCCAGAAAAGCGAGAGCTAAAGAAACAAGTAATGGAGATGGCTGAAAAGCATGCACCAGGTCACACGATCTTTGCATCAAATACATCAACCATCAGCCCGACAGAGTTAGCTTCTTTTACAAAAAGGCCAAGACAGGTAGCGGTAATGCATTTTTTTAATCCTGTTCATATGATGCCATTGGTAGAGATTGTAAGAGGACTGGAAACTAGCACGCTAACTGTTGCGCTAATTCGTGAATCAGCAGAAAAGATGGGAAAAGAAACTGTTGAGGTGAATGAGTTTCCGGGATTTGTAACAAGCCGAATCAGTGCAATGGTTGGGAATGAAGCCTTTCATATGCTGCAAGAAGGTGTTGCTTCAGCGGAAGATATAGATAAGGCAATCCGCTTGGGATTAAATTACCCAATGGGTCCTTTTGAGCTTGGTGATTTAGTAGGACTAGATGCCAGGCTTAACAATTTAAAGTATCTGCATGAGACGCTTGGGGAGAAGTTTCGGCCTGCACCTCTTCTCGAGCAATACGTTAAAGCTGGGCGGCTTGGACGAAAAACTGGTAGGGGAGTCTACGACTATACAGACAAAGAAGAGTTGATTAAAAAATGAGAGAAGTAGTTATTGTTGATGCTGTCCGAACACCATTTGGAAGGTACAAAGGTGCTTTAAAAGATGTACGGCCTGATGACCTTGGGGCAACAGTAATTAAGGCAATCATTGATCGCAATCCTAATCTTCCAATGGAACAAATAGAAGATGTAGTTTTTGGTAATGCCAACCAGGCCGGGGAGGACAATCGTAATGTTGCGAGAATGTCAGCTCTGCTGGCCGGTCTTCCTGTAACCGTTGGAGGAACTACAATTAACCGCCTCTGCGGGTCAGGGCTTGATTCCGTGATGTATGCAGCACGAGCAATCGCAATGGGTGAAGGGGATATATTTATAGCCGGTGGTACGGAAAGCATGACACGAGCACCTTTTGTTATGGCTAAGCCAGATAAAGAATTCCCACGTGGAAATATGGAACTTTTCGATACAACAATTGGCTGGCGTTTTACAAATATTCGGCTGGCAGAAATGTATGGTTCAGACACGATGCCGCAAACTGCTGAAAATGTTGCAAAACGATTTGATATAACGCGGGTAAGCCAGGATCAGTTTGCCTACGAAAGCCAGCAACGAGCCAAAAAGGCAATGGAAGAAAATAAATGTAATGATGAGATTGTGCCTGTCAGATACAAAGATCGAAAAGGAAACGAAATAATTGTTGAGAGAGATGAACATCCACGACCTGAAACTACGCTTGAAAAGCTAGGGAAATTAAAACCTATTTTTGAAGGTGGAACCATTACGGCAGGAAATGCCTCGGGGGTTAATGATGGTGCTTGCGCTTTACTTGTAATGAGTTCTCAGAAGGCAAAGGAACTGGGTTTAGAGCCACTGGTTACATACAAGACAGGAGCTGTAGCTGGGCTGGAACCTGCAATGATGGGGCTTGGACCTATTTATGCAACGCAAAAGGCCGTGGAGCGAGCAGGATTAAAGATAAGTGATATCGGACGTGTTGAATTAAATGAAGCCTTTGCTTCTCAATCATTAGCTTGTATCAGCCAGTTAGACCTTGATCCTAAAAAGGTAAATGTCAACGGCGGCGCTATCGCTTTTGGGCATCCCTTGGGGGCTAGTGGTGCGCGCATTCTAACAACACTTATTTATGAAATGAAACGGCAGCGGACAAAGTATGGCCTGGCAACAATGTGCATAGGGGTTGGTCAGGGCATTGCAGCCATTGTAGAAAATGCACAAAGTAGCTAGTGAAGGGGCTAAAGAAAATGGAGCCTGTTTTATACAAAAAAGAAAACCATATAGCGTACGTAACAATTAACCGTGTGGAAGCGCTAAACTGCTTTAATTACGACACGCTACACCGCCTTCAGGAAGTGACAAACAGGATTCACCTCGACCAGGAAGTGAAAGTAGTTATTTTCACGGGAGCAGGGGAGAAAGCGTTTAGTGCAGGTGCGGATTTAAAAGAGAGAAAGACATTAACAGAAACAGAAGTAAGAAGAAATGTTAAGGCCATCCGAGATGTATTTAATAGTATCGCAGATTTACCGCAGCCCACCATTGCAGCAGTAAATGGATATGCATTTGGCGGAGGATTTGAATTAATGATTGCATGTGATTTTTCAATTGCCTGTAGTGAGGCCAAAATGGGACTAACAGAAACAAGCTGGGCGATTATACCAGGTGCCGGTGGAACTCAACGACTTCCAAGGTTAGTTGGAGAAATGAAAGCAAAAGAACTAATTCTTACCGCAAAAAGGTTCACGGCTGAGGAAGCACTTGATTTAGGCGTTGTTCTGCAGGTAGTAGAAAGAGAGAATTTACTTGCAGCTTGTGAAAAACTTGCTGCAGATATGATGAAAAATGGACCAATAGCTATTAAACAAGCTAAATATGCCATTACGCAAGGTATGAATACAGATTTACAGACTGGACTAGCTATTGAGTCAAAAGCATATGAATTAGTTATACCGACGAAAGATCGAGTAGAAGCAATAAATGCCTTTAACGAAAAACGAGAACCGCGTTTTGAAGGGAATTAAGCGGTGACAGACACCACCAGAATCTGAAAGGAGGCGAGTGGGATGAACAGTGTTTGTAAATTACTTCATATAGACTACCCAATCTTTCAGGGTGGAATGGGGAATATCAGTAATTCTGAGCTGGCAGTTGCTGTTTCAGAAGCAGGTGGCCTTGGAACTATTGGTTGTGGAACAATGACTCCAGGTGAAGTGGAAAAGATAATTAGTGATACTGTAGCCCGCACTGATAAACCTTTTGCGGTAAATATCGCTTTAGGTGTTACACCTTATGTCGATCAATTGATAGATTTAGTAATTAAGTATAACGTTCAAGCAATTAGTCTTTCGGCAGGGGACCCAGCTGCTTACATACCTATCCTCCACAAACATAATATTAAAGTTATTGCAGTGGTCGCCTCTGTCAAACATGCTAAGAAAGCTGAAGCGGCTGGTGCTGATTTGCTTGTAGCGGAAGGCTTTGAGGCAGCAGGAATCAATTCTAACTTGGAGCTTACAACATTTACATTGATACCCCAAATCGTGAAGCACGTGACTATTCCAGTGCTGGCTGCAGGGGGCATTGGTGATGGAAAAGGATTCGCGGCAGCTTTAATGCTTGGTGCAGAAGGCGTGCAAATAGGGACCAGGTTTATTGCTACGAAAGAGGCGCCATTTCATGATGAATATAAGAAGCGGCTTATAGAAGCTGAAGATACGAGTACAGTAATTATAGGACGTCGCTTTGGGAGGATTAGAAGAATTTTAAAGAATCCGTATGCGAGTAGACTAGTTGATTTAGAAAAAAAAGAAATGACACTAGAACAATATGGAAATCTCACCTCTGAGGGTCAGCATGTATTAGGAGCTTTAAAAGGGGATATGGAGAATGGCTTTATTAACAGCGGACAAGTGGCAGGACTCATAAATCATATACCTTCCGTAAAGGAATTACTTGAAGGAATTATAAGAGAAGCACAAGAACAAATCATTGATTCTGCTAACAAGATAGCATCATTATCAGTTAAAAGTTCTACATAATATAAGTGGAATCCTATTTATTTCTAACAAGTTAAGAAATTCAAAGGGGGTGGTGCGATGAAACCAGGA
This sequence comes from Virgibacillus sp. DJP39, assembly GCF_049310925.1. Classification (NCBI taxonomy): domain Bacteria; kingdom Bacillati; phylum Bacillota; class Bacilli; order Caryophanales; family Bacillaceae; genus Virgibacillus; species Virgibacillus sp. DJP39. The sequence goes on from NZ_JBMERP010000039.1 coordinate 13,428, forward strand.
ATGGACATCGGAAGAACAGAAACGATTGAGATAGAAGTAACCGAAGACATGTTTGCTAGCTTTGAAGGAAATGTTGTACATCCCGTTTATTCCACTGTAGCAATGGTATATCACATGGAATGGGTTTCTAGAAAAATCATTCTTCCGTTTTTAGAAGAACATGAAGAAGGGATGGGTGCTGCTGTAAAAATAAAACACATTGAACCGTCTCCACTTCATTCAAAAGTGAAGCTGACAGCTACACTTACTGAACACAATAAGCAGCAAGTTCATACGAAGGTTGAGGCGTTTAATGAACATGGGTTAATAGGTCAAGGTGAGGTTAAACAGGTAATCCTACCAAAGGACATGATCAAACAGAAACTGACAACGAAACAAACCTTGTAAATGTTAACGCTTTTTTAAAATTACTTTTTACCACAACGGAGGATTTGTATGAGTATCCTAAAAGAATCAAGCATAGATCAGGATTTTGCTTTGCTTGATAAAATCTCTGAACATGAGCAGGTGGTGTTTTGTAATGATAAAAACACTGGCTTAAGAGCTATTATTGCTATCCATAACACAACACTTGGACCTGCACTTGGAGGCTGCAGGATGCAGCCTTACAAAAATCTGGACGAGGCACTTAACGATGTACTTCGTCTATCTAAAGGAATGAGTTATAAATGTGCTGCTGCAGATGTTGATTTTGGTGGGGGGAAAGCTGTAATTATAGGCGATCCACTTACAGACAAAACACCTGAATTATTCCGGGCTTTTGGACAGTTTGTCGATTCTCTTGGGGGACGCTTTTATACTGGTACGGATATGGGAACTACAATGGATGATTTTATTCATGCCAAAAAAGAAACAAAGCATATTGTAGGGGTACCGGAGGCTTTCGGAGGTAGTGGTGATTCATCAATTCCAACTGCTGCAGGTGTATTAGGTGGAATTAGAGCAACAAATCAAATGCTATTTGGAAAAGATGACCTTAGTGGCGTTACTTATGCAATCCAAGGTCTTGGCAAAGTGGGTTTTAAAGTAGCTGAAGCTCTTCTTGAAGAAGGTGCTAATCTCTATGTAACTGACATTAATGAGAGCAGTGTAATGAAAATTCAAGAAAAGGCTCAAACAACACGTGGATCTGTAACGGTTGTCGAGGGTAATGATATCTACTCCCAAGAAGCTGATGTGTTCATTCCGTGCGCGCTTGGGGGGATAGTAAACGATGATACGATAGATAAGTTTAAAGTTAAGGCAATCGCTGGTTCTGCAAACAATCAATTGCTTAGCGAGCAGCATGGTGAAAGGTTAACTCAAAAGGGAATCCTTTTTGCACCTGACTATATTATCAACTCAGGTGGGCTAATTCAAGTTGCTGATGAACTCTACGGGGCAAATAAAGAAAGAGTTTTATTAAAAACAAAAGAAATATATAGTGTAATTCTAAGGGTATACAAGGAAGCGGAACTGAATCAAATTACAACCATGAATGCTGCCAACAAGATTTGTGAAAAAGTAATAGAAAACCGGGGGAAAAGAAACAGTTTTTACAGCCCCTCAACGAAGCCAAAGTGGGATATTCGAAATTAGTTTCTATTATATGGTGTAATTTCTTTAGCCGATTTTCGAAAAAGGCTATTAGTTTATACTATTGTTTGATATAATGAGAAAAATTTTCACAAAATTGATAAAACTTTAAATAGGGGGATTTCGTATGAAGAAGTATCTGCAATTGATTGCGATTGCTGTAATGGCAGTTTTAGTTTTGGCAGCTTGTGGTTCAGATGGGGCAAAGGAAACATCAGGGGATAGTAATGATAATGGGGAGAAAGAAAAGACATATAAAATAGGGGCTACTCAAATTGTTGAGCACCCTTCACTTGATGAAGCTTATAGAGGTTTTCAAGCTGCACTAAAAGATGCTGGTTTAAATGTAGAATATGACCTGCAGAGTGCACAGGGAGACCAGAATAACGTAAACCCAATAGCGAAAAACTTTGTTGCAGACAATGTCGATTTAATTTTTGCTAATTCAACGCCTAGTGCACTTGGTGCAGTTCAGGCGACGAGTGATATACCGATTGTTTTTACTTCTGTTACAGATGCTGTAGGTGCAGGATTGATAAAATCAATGGAAGAACCTGGTGGTAATGTTACTGGAGTTCTTGATCTACATCCTGGCGCCATTCAAAGTACTGTTGAATTCATTGAAGCTAATTTTGAAGGAGCAAATGTTGGTTTAATCTACAATGCTGGAGAGCAGAATTCTGTTACCCAGATTGAAGCGGTTAAGGAAGCTGTTAAAGGAACAAGCCTAAGTATTTCAGAACGGACCGTTGCGAGCTCAGCAGAAGTACAACAGGCAGCTAGTACATTAGTTGGCGAAGCGGATGTTTTCTATATTGTAACGGATAACACAGTAGTTTCTGCTTTAGAGAGTGTTGTTGGCGTTGCTAATGAACAAGATATCCCGCTTATAGTGGGTGAACCAGATTCATTGAAAAAGGGTGGGTTTGCTACCTTTGGAATTGATTACTACACAATTGGCTATCGCTCAGGTGAGATGGCTGTTGATATATTAACTGGTAAAAATGAACCAAAAGATATTCCAGCTGAACATCCACAGGAGATCCAGCTATTTATTAATAAACAAGCAGCTGAAAAACAAGCAGTTGAGTGGAATGAAGAATGGGATGAGGCTGCAAAATTCGTTGAACCTGCAGAATAGGTAGTATTTAATTGTAAAAAAATAACTTATATGGGCAGTTAGACCCTCTCCAGGTCAGGGAGAGGGAATCTCCCATTTTGATTTTTTAAAGATTTGTTGTTTACATAAACTTTATGGACTGCTACGTAATGAAAATTTTGTCGACGCCGTTCCGCCAGAACACTTCGCTTTCCGCGGGGACGGCCTCAGTCTCCTCAGAAGCAAAGAACGCTTCTTCCGGGGTCTTCGGACGCGTGCTGTTCTAAGCAGGAGACTTCGTATTCTGCCTTCACTAGGATTTCTATGTTTTCACGGGTTGTTTTCTCCCTTGAACAGAAAGCTAACTAAGCTGCGGAAAAATGCGAGACTCCAATGGGAAAGGAACAGTCTGAAGACCCCGCAGTGAGCGGTTTTTGCTCCGAGGAGGCTGAAGCGTTCCCCATGGAAAGCGAGTGTTTTTCCGAAGCGCTGGATCAGCACCAATTTAGTAAAACTTGGTAGGAAAAAGATACAGCAGTTACGTCACAGTTTATATCAACTATGAAGATTAAAAAGCAACAAAACTTATGAAAAGACAACCATTCTGGGTCGTTAGTTTCCAGTAAATTGGGTTCATTAACTAATTTTGCTAGATGATTGAAGGAGGACATCATGTTTTATTCACTATTTGGAGCAGTAGAATCAGGCGTTATCTATGCAATTATGGCTTTAGGTGTTTACTTGTCCTTTCGTGTTTTGGATTTTCCGGATTTAACAGTAGATGGAAGTTTTGTGACAGGGGCCGCGGTAGCAGCGTTAGCTATTATGAATGGAGTTCCTCCTATTTTAGCGACTGTTTTAGCGGCATTTGCTGGTTTTCTAGCAGGCTGTATAACTGGCATACTTCATACGAAGGGTAAAATAAATGCTTTGCTATCTGGAATAATTATGATGATTGCACTTTATTCTATTAATTTACGAATCATGGGCCAGCCCACATTATCTTTATTACGGGAAACCACCCTTTTCAAACAACTTGAGTCCATTTGGATAGCAACTGGTATTGATCCATTTCTAAATGGAATATTGACATTCCTTGGAGTCGAACAACTACCAGGTACTTGGGCTGTTGTCATTCTAATGGTGATAATTACACTCGTTATTAAGTTGATGACAGATTACTATTTAAAGACAGATGTTGGTCTGGCGCTTCGTGCAACAGGCGATAATCAAAAAATGATTAGGAGCCTCTCGGCAAATACAGATTCGCTTATTATTGTGGGTGTTGGGATATCAAATGCACTTGTAGCATTTTCTGGAGCATTAATCGCTCAGCACGCTGGCTTTGCTGACGTAGGAATGGGTATTGGTATGATTATCATTGGACTTGCCTCCGTTATTATTGGGGAAGCCTTATTTGGTACGAAAACCATCGCTAGGACTACGTTAGCTGTAATCGGCGGGGCAATTATCTACCGAATTGTCGTAACACTGGCTCTTCGTGTAGAATTTTTGGAAACAGGTGACATGAAATTGATTACTGCGTTACTCGTAATCGCAGCTTTAGTGGCGCCAAAAATATTACAGGCAAGAAAAGAAAAAAAACGGCGCATGCAAAAACGTGCCCAGCTAAAAATGGAGGTGTAGCAATGCTTAAAATGAAGGATATTTCTATTACATTTAATGAAGAAACTCCCGATGAAAAAAAAGCATTGCAATCCATTAATTTAGAACTTGCAAAAGGAGATTTTGTTACTGTTATCGGAAGCAATGGTGCGGGTAAATCAACACTGATGAACGTTATCTCGGGGAACCTGAGTCCAGATATTGGGGATGTATTCATAAGTGATAAACAGGTCGTTCAATTGCCAGAGCACAAGCGATCAGCATTTATTGGTCGCGTTTTCCAAGACCCGATGTCCGGGACTTCGCCTTCAATGACAATTGAAGAAAATCTGGCAATGGCATATACACGGGATAAAAAGAGAATGCTTAGACCTGGTGTGACATCAAAGCGAAAAAAGATGTTTAAAGAATACTTGTTAACATTAAATTTAGGATTAGAGGACCGATTAACAGCAAAAGTTGGTTTACTTTCAGGTGGTGAACGTCAAGCACTTTCATTATTAATGGCTACCTTTACAGAACCAAAGATACTTTTGCTTGATGAGCATACTGCAGCGCTGGATCCTGCAAGAGCGGAATTAATAACTAAACTCACCCATGATGTGGTTGAAAAATTTGGGTTAACGACACTTATGGTAACCCATAATATGCAGCAAGCATTGGATTTAGGTAATAGGCTGATTATGATGGATAAGGGGCAAATTATATTTGATGTAGCTGGAGATGTTAAGCAAGATTTAACTATTGAAAAACTGCTACATGAATTTAAACGAATCCGCGGTTCAGAATTTGAAAGTGATCGAGCGGTTCTTGGATAGTTGTAAGATAATCAAAAAGAGGCAAACTCAGATTTAGAGGAGTTGCCTCTTTTTTTCTTAAGTAAATCATTGTACTTCACATTAAGGATGGGGTTAATGTCTGTTTCTCTAGAAAATGGTATGCTTAGCAGACTAGATTAACAATCTTGGTACCAAATCAGTAAAGGGAGTGACGAGATTGAACTTTGCAACAGTTGGAACTAGCTGGATTACAACTGCTTTTATCAATGCATCAAGGGAGACTAATGACTTCACCCTTACTGCTGTATATTCCCGTTCGGAAGAAAAAGCGAAAGAATTTGCTGCAATTCATGGTGCACCGAATATGTATACAGATTTCGAGCAAATGGCAAAAAGCAGCCAAATTGAATGTGTATACATTGCGTCTCCAAATTCGCTTCACTTTGAGCAAGCCATTATGTTTTTAAAAAATAAGAAACATGTCATATGTGAAAAACCTATATTTTCAAATACCAAAGAACTAAACCAAGCTCACGAGGTAGCTAAAGAAAACCATGTCTACCTATTTGAAGCGGTTAGGAATATACATTCATCCAATTTTCAAGTTTTAAAAGAAAGGGTCAATGAAATCGGACAAGTTCGCAGTATGCTGCTCCATCGCTCTAAATACTCTTCCAGGTATGATGAGTATTTAAAAGGAGAAAAACCCAACATTTTCTCAAGTAACTTTTCCGGTGGTGCCCTCGTTGATCTGGGTGTATATCCACTTTACTTAGCGATTACATTATTTGGAGAACCTAGAACAACCTCTTATTTTCCAGTAATATTAGATAGTGGAGTAGATGGCAACGGGACACTTGTTTTAACGTATTCAGGCTTTACATGTACCATTATGTGTTCAAAAATATCTGACACTAATAATTCCTGTGAAATTCATGGGGAAGCCGGAACGCTAGCTTTTATGAATGCTGGAACAATAACTGGTCTGGAACGGTTCGAAACAAAAACGAAGAAAAGAACATTATGTAAAACAACAGACATCGAACATGATATGGGGTACGAAATCGAGAATTTTAAAAGAATTATAGAGAGAAACGACATACAAGAATATAGAAGGTTAAAAGACTTGAGTTTTGCAGTGCTGTCTATTACAGAGAAGGTACGAAAGCAAAATGGTATATGGTTTAAAGGTGAAAAATCATAACAATTTAAAAAAACAACCATGCAGCGCTGACTGAATGGTTGTTTTTATTTTCTTAAAATGGGTACTGTCGGTATTCCGCTTGAACACTAATCCATTTTTCAGTTGTGAATTTATCAAGTGCCCAGCTACCCCCGAAGCGACCCAGACCGGAGTTTTTCTCGCCACCAAATGCCACATGAGGCTCGTCGTTTACAGATTGATCGTTAACGTGAATCATTCCTGTATGGACTTTCTTTGCAACCTCAAGGCCACGCCAGCGATCACCGGTAAAGACAGAGCCACTCAGGCCATAAGGGGTGTCATTTGCAACGTTAATGGCTGCTGCTTCATCCTTTACCTTTATAATGACAGCTACTGGTCCAAAGATTTCATTTTGAGCCATTGTCATATCATTTGTGACGTCAGACAATACAACCGGGTCCATCACGTTTCCATGTACACTACCTTGTGTTTGAACCGTTGCACCTTCATCAATCGTCTTTTTAAGGTCGTCCTGAATCCGTACTAGCTGACTATGATTGATGATTGGCCCCACCACAGTTTCAAGTTCATTTGGGTCTCCTACTTTCAACTGCTTAACTTTCTCAGTGAATTTTTCCACGAATTTATCATGGATTTTTTCATCAACAATTAAGCGGTTTACCGCCATACATATTTCACCTTGGTGCAGAAAGTTACCAAATACCGCTGAATTTACTGCTTCGTCAATATCTGCGTCGTCTAAAATAATCATGGCATTGTTTCCCCCTAGTTCAAGGGCAGTATCCTTCAGGTCTTTACCTGCTAATTCCGCTAAATGACTACCTACTTCTGTTGAACCAGTGAAAGAAAGCATAGCAGGCGTTGGATGGGTAATGAAGGCATCGCCAATTTCTGAACCTTTGCCAACCACAACATTAATTGTTCCTTTTGGAAAACCTGCTCTTTCCAGCAAATCAGCAATCAATAACCCAGAAGTAATAGGGGTATCTGAGGCGGGTTTTAACACCACAGTATTGCCTGCTCCAAGTGCTGGCGCTACAGAACGCATTGCTAAATAGAGCGGGAAGTTCCAGGGACCGATTACTCCAATCACGCCTTTTGGATTGCGATAGACAAAATTCTCTTTTCCCTTTGTATCTGACGGCAAAATCGAACCTGTCATTCTAGTTGGAAAAGAATGTGCTTCCTTTACAACGTTGTACGTTATATTGTATTCAACGTTCGCTTTAATCCTGGTGCTGCCTGACTCCTGCACAAGCCAATCGATAATAGATTCCTTTTCTTTCTTTAGAACCTCTAATAAATTCATAAAATAACCTTGCCGCTCAGAAGGGCTGGTCTCCTGCCAGATAGCCTGCGCATTTTCAGCACTCTGATAAGCTTTATTAAGATCATCTTCGTTTGCAGAAGGGATTGCATTAATTGGTTTAGTTGTAAAAGGATTTATATTATCTATTGTGGAGTTACTTGAACCTTTTATCCACTCTCCGTTAATAAATTGTTTTGTAAATTCTTGTGTCAATTGGATTCGCCTCCATTTAATTTGAATCTACTAATACAATTCCACGACTTTCCCAACTCCAAACATCATGAATAGTCTGAAAAGTGATCGAATAAAGGTTGTTCAATTCGTTTAATTTAATAACTTTATGGAAAAAATGATACAATTGTTTCTATTGAAAATGAAGGAAATGAGGTTCCCGTATGCCTGAAAACTATACAGCAGACGATCTAGCAAAAAAAATAAAATCCAAATCTATTTCATCCGTCGAGGTGATGGAATATTACATGAAACAGATTGAAGAAAAGAATGGGCAAGTAAATGCATTTGTAACAGTCAATCCAAATGCCATGGAAGAAGCAAAGCAAGCAGATCAAGATGTTATTGATGGAAAAAAACTAGGACCTTTACATGGCGTACCAGTTGGTATTAAAGATTTAACACCTACAAAGGGGATTAGAACCACTTTTGGGACAAAGGTTTTTGCAGATAATGTACCTGATCGTGATGCAACAATAGTGAAACGGTTAAAAGCTGCCGGTGCTATTATTCTTGGCAAAACAAATACGCCTGATTTCGGTCACAAAGGAACGACGGATAACTTGTTGTTTGGAGCAACTAAGAATCCATGGAATTTAGATAAAACATCGGGAGGTTCCAGTGGCGGTTCAGCCGCTGCTGTTGCGGCCAATATGGTTCCGTTCGCTGAAGGAAGTGATGGAGGAGGGTCTGTCAGGATTCCAGCAAGCTTTTGTGGTGTATATGGATTTAAACCATCATACGGTAGAATTCCAATGGATAATAGTTCAGTAAACGCCTTTGGTTCGAACAATCCATTCGTAAATCATGGACCACTTTCACGAACTGTTCGTGACGCAGCACTTTTTGTTGATGTAACACAAGGTCCATCAACAACAGATCCATTTTCATTACCTAGATTTGATGAGGATTTAGTCAATCAATTAGAAGGCGATTTAACAGGTGTTAAGATTGCTTTCACAAGAGATTTTGGTATGTACACAGTAGATAAAGAGGTACTGCATGTCATCGACCAACAGGTGGTAAAGTTACGTGAGTTAGGTGCAGATGTGGAAGAAGTATCCATGGACTTTGGCATGACGTTACATCAGTTTCTAGGATTTTTCAAAAATACCTGGTATGCGTCAGCGGCGGCAGGAGGCGGGACGTTATTGCGTGATCACCCTGAATTACTAACTCCTTCCTATCAAACAATGATTGAACGAGGGTTCGATATTTCAACAAGTGAGTACATTGGGTATCAGCAAAAACGAACAATTGTCTGGAAAGAACTTCAAAAGCACTTTGAAACCTATGATCTCGTTATGTCACCATCACTTGCAATCCCAGCGTTTGACCATCAATTGATAGGGCCAGAGGAAATTGAAGGCGAGAAGATTGAAGCTGATTCAGATTGGATGATGACACATATCTATAATATGACAGGATTGCCTGCTGCCTCTATTCCAGCAGGGTTTACCAAAAGTGGTTTGCCAATCGGCATGCAGCTTGCAGGAAATCGTTTTAACGACGGACTCGTATTGCGTGCCAGCCATGCATATGAAAAATTAATAGGCGGATTTCCGGTTTTAGAATAATAAAATAGTGTATGGTATTTTTTCTCGAATATGTTTAAATGAAGTAACCTCACAAGGGGGCAATCCAATTGCCGCGTATTCTTCTTGGTGTGGTGGTAGTGGCGAGTACAATTATCCTGACAGCTTTCCATTAAAAGAAGAGAGGGGCAGAAAAGAATGCTTCCTCCCTTCTTAATGTTAACCATTTACATATTCTGACAGAACACGTTGCACCTTATAAATATTGAGTTGTTTATTAAAGGTTTTTTGAATAGGTGTTTGACTGCTTGAAATCCATATTTTAAGTTCAGCTTCAAGATCAAATGTACCAGCTGTTTCAATGGCGAAATGTGAAATACTTCTGTATGGAATAGAGTGATATTCGACTTTTTTGCCGGTCATTCCCTGTTTATCAATTAAGAGAAGCCTCTTATTGGTGAAAATAATTAAATCACGTATCAGCTTATAAGCATGCTCTACTTTTTCTGAAGCAGTTAATAGTTCAGGTATTTCCTTTTCAGCCTGACTTGGCTCTATTTCTGAAGCGTTGCCCATCATCCCATCAAAAATTCCCATTTAAATTTCCCCTTTCGTGTTTACACTAGTATAACAAAATTCCATTAGCTTTAAAATCGGCTCATTTCGTAAGTTTTGTTGCTTTTTAATCTTCGTAATTGATACAAAATGCGATGTAGTGAAAATTTTCTCGCCATCCTGCGATCGCTGGGAAAAATCACTACGCGCACCTTAGGGCTTGCGCTGAGCCTCCTAAGCTCGCAAAGACCGCTCACTGCGGGGTCTCAACACTTTGCTTTCCCGCAGGAGTCCTCGTGTTTTTTCTCCGCTGTTGTGGTGAACGATAGAAATCCTTTTTATCGATTTGCGCATGAATTACCAACAATTATGGCGGTTGCTTGGAGCGGAGGACCGTTGACTCCTGCGGGAACAGCACGAGTCTGAAGACCCCGGAGAGTGGTTTTCTCGAGGAGGCTGAAGCCGTGCCCGCGGAAAGCAACGGTCCGCAGCGGAAAACAACCAGCAGTTATGTCGCAGTTTATACATATGATTAACCAGCGCATGTCTCAAATGATAACGGCATACTATTACTTTTTGCTAGAACAACACTTTTAAAAATGGATGCGCCTTCTGTGTGAACGACGTTACCATTTGGAGATGCGGTTAATATAATACAACAGATAAGTCCCTTAAGGAATAATTGCTATCCTTCCTCTTACTAGGAGGTGGTGCCAGCATGAGTTTTTATGAAGTGTTTATGGTACTGATTGGGTTTGGTACCTTTTTAATTGCTTTGCTTGCGTTAGTAATAAAATTGATTAATAGAAAATAGACCTATCGACTTACCTTTAAAAGGTAGGTGAACAGGTCTAAGTTAGGGTAGCGGGATTTGTAGCAGGTTAACTTATCCAGAACCACAACATTGTCTGTGGTTCTTTTTACATATAGCTTGTAATTAGTAAAATCTAAGACGTCTCATCTCCTATATGTTTACGTTGAAAAGACGTTATGCTTTCATATTCCTCGCTAAATAAACGTGACAGTCGTATATAAATAGGGAGAAGTTCTCTATAAACATTAGTAGTTGACGCATCTGGATGATGTGTATGTGTTTGACCAATCATTTCTTTAACAACGCTAAAATCATCTATTTCGCCTAATGCATACATACCTAATACGACAGCTCCAAGACAAGAACTTTCATAGCTTTCAGGTACCACTAAGGGCTTATCAAATATGTTTGCCATTAATTGACGCCACATCTCCGAACGAGCAAAGCCTCCAGTTGCCTGAATCTTTTTAGGCTCTCCAGTTAATTCTTCCAGAGCCAGTAAAACGGTATAAAGATTGAAAATGATCCCTTCTAATACTGCACGTATCATATGTTCCTTTTTGTGATGAATACTTAAACCGAAAAAGGAACCACGTGCATTCGCATCCCAAAGAGGAGCGCGTTCACCGGTCATATAGGGGTGAAAAATTAACCCGTCCGAACCAGGATTTACTTCAGATGCAATTTTAGTTAATACATCATAGGGGTCAATGCCCAGTCGCTTTGCAGTTTCAACTTCAGAAGCTGCAAATTCATCTCGTAACCACCGTAGGATTATACCACCATTGTTAACTGGACCGCCAATAACCCAATGATTCTCAGTCAACGCATAACAAAATATTCTTCCTTTAGGATCTGTCCGTGGTTTATTGGAAACAGTCCGGATAGCACCGCTTGTCCCAATCGTAACAGCAATAACTCCTGGCTCAATTGCATCTACACTAAGGTTGGATAATACTCCGTCACTGGCACCAACGATAAAAGGCACGTTCTCTTGGAAACCAATGTAAGAACGGTAGGACTCTTTTAATGTGTTCATTTGATAGGTAGTTGGAACAAGTGATGATAGCTGTTCAGCTGTAACACCGGCCAGTTCTAATGCTTCATTATCCCAATCCAACGTTTTAAGGTTAAACAAACCAGTGGCTGAGGCAATTGAATGATCAACGACATATTCACCAAAAAGTTTATAAAATACATACTCTTTAATGGAGATGAATTTAGCAGATTTTTCAAAAATAATTGGCTTTTCATTACGTAACCATAACAATTTGGAAAGTGGAGACATTGCATGAATTGGTGTTCCAGTACGCAAATAGATTTCATGACCATTATGCTTGTCTTTAATTTCCTGGGCATACTTTGCACTTCGCGTATCTGCCCAGGTAATGCTCTTCGTAAGGGGGTTATTTTCAGCATCTACAGCAATTAGGCTTTGCATTGCTGATGAGAATGAAACTACTAACTTAAGATTTTTCGCTCTCTCAGCGCTTGTTTTATTAACTTCCTTCATACAATCTAAAACTGCATTAAAAATCTCGTCCGGATCCTGTTCTGCAACTAAAGGACTTGGAGTATGTAAAGGGTAATTGACAGTGTGACTTGCGATAACTTCGCCTTTTTTATTATATAGAACGTCCTTTGTGCTTGTTGTCTCTATATCTACACCTAAACGTTCAAACGATAAGTATAACGAACTTCACCAAGTCTCCTTTAACAAAAGAAGCAAACATTTCATTATATACAGTTGCTGAAGAAACAGATTTCCGTTCAGAAGCGCTATCATCAAGAATTGCACAGCTAAGTATAATTGATGCGCTTTATACAAATGTAATGATAGCCAAAAAAGAACAAGGTAAGCAGGCTATAGGAAAAATGCGTAAGGCAATTTCACTAAAGCGATACGAATAAAGAGGTTTTCTAAACACGAACGAGGTTCAGTTATCAGGGAGAAACACTAATAATGCAGTAATTAGGGGGGGCAAATCGCATAGCGTTTGGCATCCCTTTTTTGGCAGGTAAGAAAGTATGAATCCTTTCTTACTGCATAAGTGCAACTAAGTCGCCATTAGGGCTTGGCGATAAGACAAGTTTTCTAGGTGTTATTTCAGCATATAGATTGTTTTAATAACTTACTTTGCACCCTACTTACAGTCAGTACATAAATTTACAAAATTTTCGAATTGACCTATAAAACGCATACCATTTAGTGGCGTTCATTTTGGTATTATAGTAATTAGTTATCTTTCCAATTATCTAACCTGCTAGTTAGTTGAAAAATGATTATGTTATAGTAGTTTTTAATATTTTTAATCTTAGGAGGTAACAAAATGGATACATTAAAGCAAAATAGTGGTGCTTGGGATAAGAAGGTTGAAGATGGGGCTGTATACACAAAACCAATAAGTGAAGAAATAATTAAAAAAAGTAAGATGGGTGATTGGGGGATAAGGACTACGCCAACAAAAGTTGTTCCAAGGGAGTGGTTTCCCGAATCATTAGAGGGGAAAAAAATACTTTGTTTAGCATCTGGAGGCGGACAACAAGGTCCAGTTTTAGCCGCAGCAGGTGCTGAGGTTACTGTTGTTGATTTATCTGCTAAACAATTAGAACAAGATAGAATAGTTGCTGAACGAGATGGGCTGAATATTGTAACTGTACAAGGTAGTATGACGGACTTGCATTTCTTTGATAATGAACAGTTTGATATTATTGTTAATCCAGTATCTAATCTATTCGTAGAAAACTTGTCTCCTGTTTGGAAAGAAGCATCAAGAGTTCTAAGAGATAACGGCATTTTAATTGCTGGGTTTACGAATCCTCTTCTATTTATATTTGATGATGAAGAAGATATGAAAGGTAACTTGGTTGTCAAAAATTCAATTCCATCATATTCTTTAGACAACTTAACAGAAAGAGAAGCTGAAGAATACCTTGAGGCAAATAACACGATTGAATTTGGACACACCTTAGAGGATCAGATTCAAGGACAAATTGACGCTGGGTTTGTCATCGCTGGGTTATATGAAGATGATTTTGGTGGAAACAGACCGTTAGATAAATTCATTAAGTGTTTTATCTCTACAAAGGCTGTAAAAGTAAAGATTAACTAAGACAAGGTAAAGGTAATAGATTAATTAATTCAACAGGTGGAGTAGAGATTTCTAATTCATTTTGTGCAAAACTCAGACTTTCCTAGTGATGATTTTATCGGAGGGTAGGTGTACTATAAAACCAAATGAAAATTCATTCTTAAAGTGATAAGCGCTTAGCTAATTGCATCTTATTCTATTAATAAAGATAGGTAAATGAAACAAGGTGAATTCTACTAGTTAAAATTAATAGAAAGACCGATATCGAACTTAAATCCCCCTACACATTCTGGTCATCCTCCTGTATAATTATATTTCGGGTATCGAAGAAAGGAAGGTAATTATGACTGAATTAGCTACAGCAACAAAGCCTTCTGATAAAATTTGGACTAGAGATTTTATACTAATTTGCGCGGCGAATTTTTTTATTTTTCTTGGGTTCCAAATGACACTGCCAACCATTCCGTTATTTGTAAAGGAACTTGGTGGAAGTGATCAGTTAATCGGGATTATTACTGGTGTTTTTACTTTTTCTGCACTTCTTTTCAGACCTTATGCAGGTCACTTACTAGAATCAAAGGGTAGAAAGCTTGTTTATATGTTTGGCCTTGCAGTATTTGTTTTTTCAGTCGGTACATATGCATTTATAGCAAGTATTTTCTTTTTATTTATCATGCGAATGGTTCAAGGAATTGGCTGGGGGTTTTCAACAACAGCTACCGGAACAATTGCGACCGATTTAATCCCACCTAAACGCAGAGGTGAAGGGATGGGGTATTTTGGGTTATCCGGAAATCTTGCCCTCGCATTTGGTCCGGCGTTAGGGTTAACGCTTGTCGGTATAATTTCATTTAAATCTTTGTTTTTAATCTGTGCAGCACTAGGATTTATGGCATTTTTATTATCATCTAAAATCAGGTATAAAACAGTTGAAAATTCTCCAAATAAGTCAGTAACTGTTAAGTTTGATATTTTTGAAAAGACAGCTATTCAGCCATCATTATTATTATTTTTTATTACTGTTACATTTGGAGGTATTGCATCATTTCTTCCTTTATATGCAACGCAGAAAGGAATCCCTGGTATTGAATCTTATTTCCTGGTTTTTGCGATATTCTTAATGGTTTCTCGTACATTTGCAGGAAAAATATATGACGCAAAAGGTCACATTTATGTATTTTTACCCGGAGCTTTATTAATATTGGGCTCCATGCTATTGCTATCATGGCTACCAAGCACAACAGTAATGTTAATTGCAGGTGGTATGTATGGTTTAGGTTTTGGAAGTGTACAACCAGCTTTACAGGCATGGGCAGTGGATAAGGCTGCAGACAATCGAAAAGGAATGGCGAATGCCACATTTTTTTCCTTTTTTGATTTGGGAGTTGGAGTAGGCGCGATAACCTTTGGCCAGTTAGCTTTTATGTATGACTATAGTGTAATTTATGCAACCTCAGCAGGTTCGGTTATGTTGTCTATTATATTGTATCTCTATTTACTATGGAAAACGAAAAAGTAACAGGTGGTAAGATTGGTAAAATAATAGTAGACTAATCTTACTGCATTGTTGTTCAGTAATCCTGAAAGTACATTATCTGGGCTTTTGACCCACCAATTATAAATAGATAAGTTAAAGCTAGGGGGGAAAGGTTATGAGATTGATCCGAGTAGGGATTTTTTATTTACTTGGAGTTTTTGCAATTATTTGTATAAGTGTGTTTCCGCAATTTTTTGCCAACACAGGAATATCAAATCCACTAGGTTATTTTAAGGATTTAGGCGCATTTCTACCTGAATTTGTACAATTCGATTCATGGGTCTATCAGGTTCCTCGTTCGCCAGGAGAATTTTCGTTACTTGGAACCTTGTGGGAGCCTTATATGTATTCAATGAAGATTCTATTGAGTGCGCTTCTCGCAGGTTTTTCATTTGCATTTATTTTCGCGTTTTTGACAAACTTCCTGCCACAGAGAATAATTCAGGGAATTAAAAGGGTTTTGGACTTCTTTGAATCAATACCCGATATCGTTATTGCAGCTCTCCTGCAAGCTTTAACTATCTATGTGTTTCATGCATATGGAGTAGACTTGTTTGCTGTAGCTTCTTATATGGACGAGCAGGCTTTTTTCGGACCAGTTCTTACACTATCGATATTACCAATGGTTTCTCTGTTCAAAATTCTCTTGTTAATGATTGAAGAAGAGTTTTTAAAGGATTATGTAGGTTTTTTAAAGAGTAAGGGTATATCTAAGATTGGCATTTTACTTCGACATGTGTTGAAAAACATTTTACCGACTACCTTTCATCATTCGAAAGTTATCATTTGGGCAACATTGTCAAGTCAATTTATTATTGAACAAATGTTTAATGTACATGGTCTGACTTTTTACGTTGTCGGCAGCTTTCAACCGATGACAATTGCAGCTGCATTAATTCTATTGTTCACGCCGTTTTTTTTATTTTTCCAGTTAGTTGATCTTTGGACAAACCAGGAAATTACGTATACACAGCAAATAAAAATGAAACGAAAGCTTTCGATTGAACCGTCCCAATTATTTAAAAATATAGTTACTAGTTTTAGCAACGTTCATTGGCGGAATATAAAGCCGTGGGCACCACTTTCTATCTTTTTTAGACACATGAAAAATTACAAGTTTGCAATTGGTAGTCTATTTTTTATTATTTTAATTAGTTATAGCCTCATTTACTCTGTTACGACAAACAATCACATAGATAAGGTATCAATTCTGTATGAGGCTGATGGTGTAAGTATTAAAAGTACACCACCACATCCACCGGGCACACCTTTTTTACTAGGTACTGATGGTGCAGGGTTTAGTATGTATGACATGCTTATTGTCGGAGCGAAGTACACACTAGTATTTGCCATAATTATTGCCATTTTACGAGTCTTTATTGGTTTGCTTGGAGGGATGTTCTTTGCCTTTGCAATTGGACCAAGGCATCAGAATTGGATTGAAAAAATGGTTGACTCTATTCACTTTCTTCCATTAAGTGTAATCGCCTATCTCTTGTTGGGACCAATCCTGATGGAGGGTTTCAGTGGATTCGCGTATTCAATGACGGAACGAATTGTTCTTGAAATTATAATTTTAACGATATTGGTTGTACCACTTACTTCCGTACTATTAGGGAATGAAATGAAGCGTGTCTTAAACTATGAATTTATTTTAAGTGCAAAAGTACTAGGTGGGAGCAGAGTTCATATCTTTTGGCGACATGTATTGCCTCACATTGGTGCTCGGATGACAATTCTATTTGGTCAGCAGTTTATTCAGGTGCTATTGATCTTTATGCATCTGGGTATCTTCAACTTTTTCTTTGGTGGAACAAACGTTAGCTTTGGCCTAGGTGCTGCGCCACCAAGAACGATAACCTACGAATGGTCAGGGTTAATTGGCTCAACAATGCACGCTATATCCTCAGGTGAATATTGGCTTATAGCATGGGTATTATTAGCGTTCATGGTGAGTATTTTTGCGATGCAGTTCATTATTCAAGGGGTAAAAGAGATGCAGCAGACAAAGGTTGGAGTCATGTATAAATTAAGGAAACATAAAGGAATGCGAAAGGCTGTAAGGCACAAAACTTTTCCTGAATATGAACCGTCTGCAGAAAGTTTCAAAAGAGTTGATAATAAACCGAACTAAGTATTGGACAACCGGAGGATATAATGAGAGCACTTAAACTTTTAACTTATTACTTACTTGGTATAATCGGGATAATTTGCATTAGTGTTCTTCCGCAGGTGTTTGCAACGAAGGGTATAACAGAT
The DNA here is from genome assembly GCF_049310925.1 of Virgibacillus sp. DJP39. Lineage (NCBI taxonomy): Bacteria > Bacillati > Bacillota > Bacilli > Caryophanales > Bacillaceae > Virgibacillus > Virgibacillus sp. DJP39. Next base: position 31,025 of record NZ_JBMERP010000039.1, read on the forward strand.
GTGTTTGGCTATTTTCAGTCGTTAGGCAGTTTCTTGACTAAGCTTCCTAATCCTGAGGAGTGGGTATACAGAACAAGAGATTCTCTCGTAGCATTTCCTATTTTTGAGGTGATCTGGGAGCCGTATATATACTCGATGATGATATTTGGGGGAGCAATAATACTAGGTTTTTTCCTTGCCTTTGTACTAGCATTCTCATCAAATCTGCTACCACATAAGAGGTTGGGAGGGTTGAAACGGGTATTGGATTTTTTAGAATCTATCCCAGATCTTGTGATTGCTATTTTACTGCAAATTTTAAGCGTTTATGTGTTTAAAGCATTTGGAGTAGACTTGTTTAGAGTAGCTGGTTTTGCGGGTGAAAAGGTATTTTTTGCCCCAATCGTCACACTGGCCATTTTGCCTACGGTGTCACTGTTTAAAATTCTATTATTAATGATAGAAGAAGAAATGCTGAAAGAATATGTAGGATTTTTAAAAAGTAAGGGCATTAAAGAATTTGGAATTCTAATACGACATGTATTCAGAAATGTCCTGCCAACAACATTTCAACACTCAAAGGTAATTATTTGGGCAACCTTATCCAGCCAATTTGTCATCGAGAGAATATTTAATGTGCACGGTTTGACTTCATTAATTGCGGAAAGCCTTACACCAATGACAATTGCAGTAACTCTCCTATTGCTTTACACACCATTCTTTCTGTTGTTTCAGGTGGTGGATTTATGGCTTGTTGATGATCCAATCAAAGGCGAGCAGTTATTTACAAGTGAAAAATATTCATTTCGACCATTGCATACTATAACAAATTTCATCTATAGTATAGCTCATATACATTGGCGTGAAATAAAACCGTGGCGACCTTTTGTAACTGTCTTTAAAGTGATTATTAACCATTTAAAAAATTATAAGATAGCTATTGGAAGCTTGTTTTTTATAGGGATGATTAGTGTTAGTTTGTTCTATTCCATAACGACTGATAACCATGTCGAGAAAGAATATATAATCTATGAAGCTGATGGCTTAACGCTGAAAAGTACGCCACCACACGCGCCAGGAGAACCTTTTATATTAGGATCTAACAACGAAGGGGTAGATTTATTAGATGCCCTTGTTATCGGTGCTAAATATACATTAGTATTTGCATTATTGATAGCTGTATTAAGGGGTTTCATCGGAATGCTGGGTGGTATTCTTTATGCTTTCCTGTTAAAATCCAGGCAACAAGAATGGACGGAAAGGCTGGTAGATTCTATTCACTTTCTACCTTTAAGTGTAATCGCTTATGCACTGCTTGCACCAATATTAATTGAAGGAGTTTCAGGTTTTGCGTATTCATTACAGATTTTCCGAACGAGAAAGCCCGCTCCTTTAGGTGTGGGATGATAGTGAGGTCAAATACGGAGTACCACTTATAAACCGAAGGTTTGTGGTGCTTCAAGTATTTGAATATTTCATCATTTATGGCATGTTAGTTGCGCTTTTTTTATTATACTTATAAAATTGTATATATAGATGAATATAGAAGAACCAAAACAACCGTTTCGTTATTAAACTATCATTTTGTTTTCTGTCATCGTTATAGAAGGAAGGTTTTTCTTCGGGCAGATGTAGAAAAACGTTTCAAAGAGCTGGTGCAAGAAGTGTGTGTAGAATTGGAAATACAAATTATTGCTATTGAATGCGACTAGGACCATACACATATGTTTCTAAAAACGCTACCTATACGAAGTACTTCGGACATCATGGCAAAAATCAAGGGATTCACTTCCAAGAAACTAAGAGAGGAATTCCCTCACCTTTAGCATTTTCAAAGCCTTTGGGCACGTTCGTTTTTTGTATCCACTGCTGGCAATGTTTCAACCGAAACTATTAAAAGATACGTTGAAAATCAAAAGAACTAGTGAGGAGTAAAAACCTATGGTAAGAAATGCGAAACCGACTTATACAATCGAATTTTCTTTGCACATTCCTAGCTGGCAACAACATCGCTTGGAAAAAAAGTTTAAGATTGCCAGAACTGTATATAATTCTTGCCTAGGTGAAGCTTTAAAACGACATAAAGCAGTGAAGTCGGATAAAGAATACCGTAGACTCCTTAAAAAACCTAAGTGTAAAGAACGTGATAGTCAACTTTCAACTATTCGGTTAAATTATGGCTTTTCTGAATATGGAATACATAGCTTTGTGAAGTCTGTTAGAAGGAAGTTTAAAGAACACATTGGAAGTTTCGAAGCACAAAAGCTTGCAACCAGAGCTTTTCAGGCAGTCGAGAAACTTCATTTTGGTAAATCAAAAAAAGTTCACTTTAAAAATAGCACGGATA
>NZ_JBMERP010000040.1:0-33010 GCF_049310925.1 Virgibacillus sp. DJP39
CGTGCTAGCCCCCTCAAAATATCGTTCTACGATCTCTTTTTTAGTGTGATAGGAATATTGATTTTTCTTAGATACCACTGCCTCATCCGTCCTTTCGTATTTCCCTATAACTAGGGTAACAGACTGCGCGGTTTTAGAGAATGTCTACTCTATAGGTACCTTAACAATTGTAAGGAATCGAGCACCGACAGGCAAGAATCGAGCGCCACGCGTTTGGTGCGCGTTTTCCGATGCTTGGTGCTCGAAAAAACAGTACAGCGCTCGAATTCATCTAGTTGGTGCTCGAAAATCCCGCACTACACCACCTCCTTAGAATACCGCAGTTTTTTTAGAATAATCTAAAATAACCTTTATGGTTTAAAGGTAAACAGATATACTGGAAGTAAGTATTTTAAAAAGGATGAGGTGTAAACAATATGCGTGAGGTTGTTATTGTTGAGGGTTGCAGAACAGCAATAGGAAAAAGAAAAGGAATGTTTTCGAATTACCGGCCAGATGAGTTAGCGGCAGTTGTTCTGGATGAATTAGTAAAAAGGGCTAATGTAAATAAAGAAGATATTGAAGACGTTATTTTGGGGTGCGTAACACAAAGTGGGGAACAAGCCGGTAATATTGCCCGGACTGCGGCACTAATTGCTGGATTCCCAGTTGAGGTTCCTGGTGTAACAATTGACAGGCAATGCGGCTCGAGTCAGCAGGCTGTTCATTTTGGAGCGCAGGCAATTGCCGCTGGTGATATGGACATCGTAATAGCTGGTGGTGTGGAAAACATGACACGTGAGCCAATGATGTCAAATATGAAAGAAGCTAAACCGAGTAAGTTACTTACAGAATCCTATGAAATTGTTAACCAGGGAATTTCTGCAGAAAAGATTGCGGACAAATGGGGTTTTTCAAGGGAGGAGCTAGATGCTTATTCCCTTGATAGCCATAATCGTGCCATAAATGCTATTCATGAAGGAAAATTTAAAAATGAAATTGTATCTGTGGAAGTAACTGCAGACAACGGCGAGCAGCAATTGATGCAGACTGACGAGGGACCGCGCGTGGGATCAACAATGGAGACGCTTGCTGGTTTACCATCTGTCTTTAAAAAAGATGGAAAAGTCACTGCTGGAAATGCAAGTCAAATGAGCGATGGTGCTTCAGCCGTATTACTGATGTCACGTGAGAAGGCAGAAGAACTTGGATTAAAGCCAAGGGCTAAGATTATCGCAAGGGCTGTTGTTGGGTCTGATCCAACACTCATGTTAACAGGACCGATTGCAGCCACTAAGAAGGTTTTGGCAAAAGCTAATCTTACTCTAAATCAAATGGATCGGTATGAAGTAAACGAGGCTTTTGCATCAGTGCCTTTAGCGTGGCTTCACGATTTACAGGCAGACCACGCGAAACTGAATGTGAACGGCGGAGCTATTGCGCTTGGCCACCCATTAGGTGCAACAGGAACCAAATTACTTGTTACTTTAATGAACGAATTAGACCGGTCTAATGGTAAATATGGATTACTGGCTATTTGTGAAGGTATGGGAATGGCGAATGCGACAATCATTGAACGGATTTCTGGAGAGTAGAGGAGGAATTGGATGGAACTACGTCATTTATCAGCGATTGTCACAGGCGGTGCCTCTGGTTTAGGGGAGGCTTGTGTCAGACGTATTGCTGAAGCTGGAGGAAAGGTTGCCATAGTTGATTTAAATCAGGAAAGAGCCGAAGCATTAATAAAAGAAATTGGCAGCAAACAAATTATATTTAAAAAGACCGATGTAACCTCAGCTGAAGAGGTGGAAAATAACGTTCAAGAGATAGTAAAGACGCAAGGGAAAGTAAATGGCTTGATTAACTGCGCTGGCATTGCAACTCCTGGCAAGGTTTTAGGAAGAAAAGGAGTAATGGAATTAGCAGCATTTGAAAAAGTAATCAAAATCAATTTAATTGGGACCTTCAACATGATTCGTGTCGTATCGGATTATATGAAAGAAAATGATGTCAATGATGAGGGTGAGCGCGGAGTAATACTGAATACTGCATCTGCAGCAGCATTTGAAGGACAAATTGGGCAAGCAGCATATAGCGCTTCAAAGGGCGGGGTGGCTAGTATGACATTGCCACTTGCCAGAGAATTTTCATCACTTGGAATCCGTGTAATGACGATCGCGCCAGGCCTTTTTGAAACGCCAATGTTTGATACACTTCCACAGGCGGCTAAAGATGCTTTAGGTTCAACTGTGCCATTTCCAAATCGCCTAGGCAATCCAGCCGAATATGCTAAGTTAATGGATAGTATTATGGCAAATCCAATGCTGAACGGGGAAGTAATTCGATTAGATGGTGCGCTTAGAATGCAACCTAAATAGGAGGTTAATTTTGATGGGGAAATATCGCTTTGAAACAGATCATCATGTATTGTTTCGAAATACACTTAAGAAATTTCTGCAAACTGAAGTTATCCCACACTATGAACAATGGGAAAGTGATCGAATTATCCCAAGAGAGTTCTGGAATAAAATGGCCGAAATGGGCTTTTTATGCCCACACGTATCGGAGCAATATGGAGGACTGGGTCTTGACTTTACTTACTCAGTGATTCTATTAGAAGAGCTTGAGAAAGTTGGTACTAGTTTGACTGGTATTGGCTTGCATAATGACATAGTTGTCCCTTACATTGAATCCTATGGAACCGACGAACAAAAGTCTTCATGGTTACCCGGGTGTGTTAATGGAGAACATATTACCGCTATCGCAATGACAGAGCCTGGTACTGGTTCCGATTTAGCCAGTATTAAAACCTCTGCCATTCGTAATGGAGACCATTATATTGTAAATGGACAGAAAACATTCATCACAAATGGAATTCATGCAGATTTAATACTTCTTGTCGTAAAAACGGATCCGGAGATTGAGCCAAAGCATAAAGGAATTAGTTTACTTGTTGTTGAGGAAGGGACAAAAGGATTCACGCGTGGACCCAAGTTAAATAAGGTTGGCATGCATGCTCAGGACACCGCAGAGTTATATTTTGACGACTGCCGTGTCCCTGTTAAGAACTTAATTGGTGAGGAAGGAAAGGGATTCCATTACTTAATGGAAAAACTACAACAGGAGCGTCTTATAGTTGCAATAGCTGGACAGTCCGCCTCAGCTGATATGCTTGAAATGACTATTGATTATGTCAAGCAGCGGAATGCCTTTGGTAGACCGGTTAGTTCATTTCAAAATACACAATTTAAACTTGCAGAAATAGCTACTAAAGTTGAACTCGGAAAGTCATTTTTAGAATCACTAATAGAAGAGCACGTCGCGGGTAAAGATATAGTTACGAAAGTATCCATGGCTAAGTATTGGCTTACAGATACAGCAAAGGAAATCGCTTCGGAATGCATGCAGCTTCATGGAGGATATGGGTACATGGAAGATTATAAAATTGCCAGAAGATACAGGGATACACCAGTAGCTGCAATTTATGCCGGTACAAATGAGATTATGAAAACAATTATTGCAAAAAATATGGGACTATAATCCTGTCTAAGGAGAAATTATGAATCAATCTAAAATATCGATCAAAATCCGTGATAGCTTTTGGTTTATCTCAGCGGTATATGGAGTAGTCGCAATTCTACTAGCTATCATTATATCCATAGCAGACAAGTGGCTATTGATGAATTTCAAGAATAACCTTCCAGAGATTCTGCTAACAACAAACAAAGTTATGATTGATTTGTACTCGTCACTCGTAATGGGAATTTTAACAATGACGACCATCAGTTTTTCTGTGATTATGGTTGTTTTAACAACATACTCGACTCAGTTCTCTCCACGTACATTGCAGGACTTTATGGGAAGTCGTGCAACACAAAATGTATTAGGAGTTTATTGTTTAGGGTTTATTTTAGCACTGATTCATTTAGTGACTGCGGGTAAAGGGCCATCATTAATTGGTCCGATCATAATGGTGATTGTGGCTATATTAACTTTGGCATTCTTTGTTTATTTCATTCACCATTCTGCTAGATGGATCCAGGTCAACAATTTAATTGGCAAGATTAGAAATGACGGATCTCAAGTAATCAAAAACACATATAAGGATTACAATCTTAATGGGTACGTTGAGTGGGATGAGGATGAACTTGAGGAAATTCAAAATAATGATAAGCAGCTGGTTTATGCCCAGAGTTCCGGCTATATTCAAAAAATAGAATGGACCGAGCTTGTAAAGCAGGCTACCAATCAGGAATGTATATTGCAAGTTGATGTGCAAATCGGTGACTTTGTAGTAAAGGGGTCACCTCTTATGAGTGTGGTCGAAACAAACAATCGGAATTACAAATTTAACCAGTTTCTTATAATAGGAAATGAACGTACTGATATTCAAGACGTGGAATTTATGCTCCAAAAGTTAGTGGAAATTGCACTTCGAGCTATATCACCAGCTATAAATGATCCTCATACAGCAATAAATTGTTTAAATAGAATTGGCTCGTTGTTAAGCGAAATCGGAGAAACCTACAATGAGAATCGCTACTTTACTGATGACAAAAAGAATTTACGCGTTATTAGTAAACCGAAGCTTTTTGATGAGTACCTTTACAAGTCTTTTTATCAAATCAGGCATTATGGGAAAGAAGATATCTCCATGCTATACGCCATGATTGAAGTACTATACAAAATAGCAGTTGTTAGCGAGAACTCAATAAAACAAAAAGTATGGACGTTTCATTACTATATAATGGATGTTATTGAACCTGACAGTTTATCTACGTTAGACAACGAACATTTACAAAGTATTTGCAGGAAACTCAAGGAGCAATGTGCTTTTGAATAATACTGTGAAAATTGTCGAAATGAACCATTAATATGATACAATTGGAAAAAAAAGGGGGTGACTTACTATGTCCAGGTGCAAAGCCAGCTTTCTCATATGCTTTTGTGTTTTATTATTAACTGCTTGCACAGAGGGTAATCTGGATGGTGCAACCAATCATTCTAAAATCGAAACCACTGTTGATGAAAAACAACTAAATCAAGTTTTAAACATATATAAACCACATGAGGTTACGCTTTCAGCAATAGGAGATTTGTTAATTCACCAAAAGATCTATCAGGATGCATTTAATGGTACACAATATAACTTTACCCCAATGTTGGATGAGGTAGCACCTTATCTTAAAAAATCTGACATAACGATCGCTAATCAGGAAACGATGATTGGAGGCGTGGAGCTAGGTTTGTCCACCTATCCTACCTTCAATAGCCCACAGGAACTAGGAGCCGGACTTAAGAATGCCGGAGTAGATGTTGTAACCATCGCAAATAATCACACATTAGATGGTGGAGAAACAGCAATTCAAAATGCAATTTCATATTGGGAAAAAATTGATATGATGTACACAGGCGCATATAAGAGTGAAAAAGATCGAAACAACATACGTGTCCTGCAGGCTAATCAAATTTCTATAGCCTTTCTTGCTTACACATACGGTACAAATGGAATTCCAGTTCCAAGCGGTAAAGATTATTTAGTGAATTTAATTGATAAGCAAAAAATGGCTTCAGATATTAAAGAAGCAGGAAAAATATCGGATGTAATTGTTTTAAGTCTCCATTTTGGTAATGAGTATCAACGAATGCCAAGTCAGGAACAAAAGGAACTTGTGCAGTTTATTGCAGACCAAGGCGTTCACGTCGTAATTGGACATCACCCACATGTGCTGCAGCCTGTAGACTATCTACGAGGTAGAAATGGGCACAAGACATTTGTGGCATATTCGCTCGGCAATTTTTTATCAGGTCAGGAGGAATTATATCGTCGAATTGGAGGAATGGTACAATTTACAATCCGCAAAACTAATGGAAATAGTGAGGAAAATATAGAAATTGTATCTCCAAAGTTTATGCCCACCTTTGTCGACGATAAGCACAATGCTAGTTTTGATGTAATCCCGATGTTTAAGCTTAGTAATGCAGTACTTCCTAATGCCCAAAAGCACTACAATGAAATGAAAGTACATATGTCCCAGTGGTTACCTGAGTTGGAGTTTATTGAGGAATAGGTAAAACAAGTATTATTCCTTTGAATTTGAGGTTCACCTACTGTATGATACAAAATAGTTAAGCTGTTAAGTTGCGTTGCTTTTGATGGAAACTGCGACGTAATGAAAACTTTCTCTACGCCGTTCCGGCAGAATACTTTGCTTTCCGCGGGCACGGCCTCAGTCTCCTCAGAAGCAAAGAGCGCTTCTTCCGGGGTCTTCGACTCGTGCTGTTCCCGCAGGAGTCTTCGTATTCTGCCTTCACTAAGATAGAAAGCTGCGCATGAATTCTGTGCCTTTTTGGGTTCTTCTCCCTTGAACAAAAACCTATCTAAGCGGAGGGAAAATGCGAGACTCCAGTGGGAAAGGAACAGTCTGAAGACCCCGCAGTGAGCGGTTTTTTCTCCAAGGAGGCTGAAGCGTTCCCCACGGAAAGCGAGTGTTTTTCAGCAGCGTTGGATCGGCACCAATTCAGTTAAGGGTTGGTAGAGGAAATCAATCTAGCGCATACGTCGCAGTTTATAGATTTTGTGTCTAAAAACAACAATCTTTTAGAAAACAGCCTAAATTTTTAATAGATAGGATAGTCGTATGCATTAATGTAATTATGCTTATGTAAAGGGGATAACGTAACGTATGGAATGGAAAAATATTTACCGTGGTATGTTGATGGGGGCAAGTGACGTAATTCCTGGTGTGAGCGGTGGTACAATTGCTGTTTTATTAGGAATATATGACCGTTTAATTGCCGCAATCAACGGGATATTCGGCAAGGAATGGAAGAAACAGCTTGGATTTCTATTGCCACTTGGTATAGGGGTAGGAACAGCAATACTTCTTTTGAGTCGCCTAATTGAATGGTTATTTGAACACTATGCAGGGCCGACACAATTCTTCTTTTTAGGACTTATTATTGGCATTTTGCCGTACCTTTTTCATGAAGCAGAAGCAAAAAGCACATTTCAGGTAAAACATTATGGTGTGTTGCTGATTGGTGCTGTTATTGTAGGATCAATGGCTTTTATTCAAACAAGTGAGCCTGGGGTTATAGAAAACATTACAACGTCCACATACATATTATTATTTTTTTCAGGAATGATTGCCAGTAGTGCAATGATTTTACCAGGCATCAGTGGATCATTTATGTTATTAATAATTGGCGTATATCCAACGATTATTGGAGCAATAAGCAATTTAAAACTGGATGTTATCGCTGTAGTTGGAGTAGGGATTATAATCGGACTTCTCGTAATGAGTAAAATCATTAATTTCTTTTTAAAAAACTATCGCCATGGGACGTTTGCACTTATTATTGGACTGGTCATTGGTTCAATTTTCGTTGTATATCCAGGGTTCCCGGTCAATAATGAACTCCTGATTTTGAGTGTAGTTACGTTTGCTGGCGGACTGTTGGTTGCTTATGTTCTAGGTCGAGTAGAATATAGGTCCTAAACAGATTATAAGACAAGTATCCAGTTAATCAGTAAGATAGAGGTAGTACTAAATGAGGGAGTGTTAATGAATGAAACAAATAAAGAGTGTAGACAATTTCAATGAGGTTATTCAAAGTGAAAAGCCTGTTATTATAAAGTTTTTTGCTGATTGGTGTCCTGATTGCAAACGAATGGACATGTTTATCGGGGACGTAAAAGAAGAATTCAGCGGTTACGAATGGTATGAGGTTAATAGTGACGAGGTAGACGGTCTTGCTGAAAAATATGAAGTTATGGGAATTCCAAGCATCCTGATTTTTAAAAACGGGGAAAAACTAGCCCATCAGCATAGTGCACATACCAAATCACCTGAGTCAGTAAGTGAGTTTTTACAACAACAACTAGGTTAAACAGTAAAAGAGGCTGGGACATAAGTGGAAAACTGATTGATTTAGTACAAACCGTGAAAATAAAACCGCATGAAATCAAGTTGTTTAAATTTGATTTCATGCGGTTTATTCATTTTTATAGGGTTTTGTCCCAGCCTCTTTTGGTGATTTTATACCAAATCAAACTCCAGTTTCTCGTCGTCTGTAAATTTTATTTTACTGTTTGATAAAGGAAATTGGTTTTTATTTAATTTCTTTGGTTTTAGTTGATAAATTCTGGAGAAAGTCTCTTTATCCATTCCACCAAAGTTAATCTGTCTGATAGTCTGGACATTCAATAGACTAGTATCCGGATAGGCTTGTTTATGGTCCTCCCACTCAATCAAAAAAGGTAAAACCTCCGTTTCATAATTATATGATGGGAAAAGCATTCTCCATTTTAAGATGGAACCATCAGGTTTTTCCCTTGTAGCAGAAAAAGGACCATCGAACGGGATATCTTTTTCACGGAAGTGGTTAACATAATTGTCCATTTGCGTTGTGCGCAGTGCAAACTGAAAAGGGCCAGAGACATTTTTTTCAAGCACATGCATAAGGTGCTTTATTAAAGGGTTAGTTGTTTGAGCTGATTTTTCATTATCGTAAGTCCCTAACCATTCAATGTAGCTGTCATTTGAGAAGTAGGACATATAGTTTTTGGTACCCCACTCATTATGCTGGCCACCTCTAATAGACTTTATAGTGAACTTATTTCCATATTGGGCACTTAATTCTTCTGCGTTCATTGCAGCTATAACGACATGATCAAGTGCTAGCATTTCGCATCACTCCCTAAATGTAATAATTCGCTTATCCAACTGCGATCTTTTTCTATGCAGTATTACGTATATGTGAATGAATTTTTACTTGATAAATTTAGATTTATTAGTGTATCTATTCTGTATATTATCGTCCTCTGACCGGTATTATGCAAAGTATCTGTTTGATTAAATGAAGAGTACTGCATTAGTGAACACGATACTAAATTTAATGGAAGAAGCCTATACCAGCAGTTGGTATAGGCTTCTTCCTGGTCATTTTATCACTTGAAAATTTTCTGTCAGTGTTGCTTTTACTGTTCTATGCTGTTCAAAATACCATCTAATCAGTTCGACTGTATCCTGCTGTACTTCTTTTATAATTGGTTTGTTTGGGAACATATGATAGTTACCTCCACCGTTAGCTCGATAATTGTTTAATACAACTGCATAGGTTTCATCCAGAACAATTGGTTTCCCATCTTTTCGCACGAATTCAATACGTGAGCCTACTGGATTTCGTACATTAATCCTGTATTCAATCCCTTCCCACATATCGTAATTATAGTGTTGTGGTTTAGGATGGACAAAGGCAGGGTTAACACCAATCTCCCCGGAATCATTAATTATAAAGTAAGAAGCAGACTTCTCCAGTGCAGCAAGGATATCAGCTCCAGTCAATTCCAAAACTACTAAAGTGTTTGGGTACATGTAGTTCGCTACAATATCGCGCATAGTGACTATGGATCCAAAACCTGTTGATCTATTATTGAGTAAGGAGGTGACAGATATATCCACTCCTGCTGCAGCCATTTGTACGTTTTGGATAAACTCGATAAAAGAGTGCTTCTTTACTCGTGCTTGAAAAGGGCTCTTAATTGTCATATCACCTTCAATACAACCTGTAGGCTGATCTAGCCATTGCTGGGTTGAGTCTTCTAACTCTTTCATGTATTCCAATGCTTCTGAATCAGTAGGGACTCCTTTTAATTCGAGGACATTGGCACACTTCTTGTTTATATTCCATTCACCCTGATCTTGGTTGAATTCAACTTCAATTTCGCCATACCCTTGGCCGTTAAATCCAGGTTGTATAACTAAAACATCATTAATAGTACCTGTTAATGTTCGATGCTGGTGTCCGGTTAAAAGTATGTCAATCCCTTCAATTTCCTGACACATCTGATAGCCCTGGTTTTCACCAGTCAATGTTTCTGTTGGTTCCCCTGATTCTATGTCCCTTTCGAATCCCCCATGATAGGAAGCGATAAGGAGGTCTGGCTTTTCTATCCTATGAATGTGCGAAACCCATTCCTTCAGCGAGGTAAGCGCATCCTTAAAATTGATTCCGTCAATGTGGTCTGGAGACTCCCAATTAGGAATATAATGAGTAGTCACCCCAACTACAGCAACTTTAACACCGCTGGATAGTGTCTTGATGAAATAGGGGATACCAAAATAAGGCTTATCTGTGGATTGATTGATCGTATTTGCTGACAGCCATGGGAAGCTGGATTGGTCAACTGTATTTTCTAGAATTTCTTTCCCAAAGTTAAATTCATGGTTGCCAATTACACTAGCTTCAATTCCAATTTTATTCATTAAACCTATCATAGGGTTCGCTTTGTCATTATGCTCTTTCACATAATGTGTCATTAGCGGGGTACCTTGAATTAAATCTCCGTTATCAAGGATGAGAAGTTCGTTAGTTGATTTTCTTGCCCTTTTTACAACGGTTGCATATTTAGCCAAACCACTATCAGCAGTTTCGTTTGTGCCATAGATAATTGGCAGGGCGTTACCGTGAACATCACTTGTATATAAAATTGTTAATTTTGCTGTATCCATGATTGATAATACTCCTCTTTCAATAAAATAAAGAAACGAAATCAAAGCAAAAAATCTTTAATTTCGTTTCTGTTTTGTAATTATACAATTTTTCGACGTATTCTCGCAGATATAAAGTCAATTACCGTTACAACAATAATGATGGCTAGTAGGATAAGTCCCATTTCGCTCCAGTTACGATTATTTGCTGCAAAGATAATCATTGTACCAATACCACCTGCACCAACGATACCCAGTATAGATGATGCACGTACGTCAATTTCAAATCGGTAGATAGCGTAAGATAAGAACTCAGGAATAATCTGCGGCATAACGCCATAGAAAAGCATTTGTACTTTATTGGCACCGGACGCTTCCATTGCTTCAACAATCTTCATGTCGATTGATTCGACCACCTCGGAGTACAGCTTACCGAGCATTCCAGTTGACCCGATCGCAATTGCAAGAACACCCGCGAAGGCATTAGGTCCCACAGCTACTACAAATAATATAGCCAGGATGATATCTGGAAAAGCACGAACAGCTGATAAAATCCATTTTCCAAAAGAAGATAGAAGATTACTGCGAGCAATATTGTTTGCAGCCAAAAAACCAAGAGGAATAGCTAAAATAGCAGCCATAAATGACCCTGCAAATGCAATAAGCACTGTCTCAATTATCTTTAATGTGACCTCTCCACTCGCGGTCCAGTCTGGGCTAAATAACTTAGGAATAATGACATTAAAGTTATTAATAGCACGTTCGACTGCTCGAGCCCAATCAATGTCTATGCCTAAAAACGTCCATACGTACACCGCGATAAGAGCCAGTATTATTAGTATTTTCTTCACTTTTTTATAACCAGATTGTGGATGTTTTGGAGGTAATGAATTGGATTCCATTAGATTAATGCCTCCCTTAGCTTATTGCTTATATACTCGATGATTAATACAACAATAAAAATCAAAACGATTATTGCCATTACGTTTGGGTAATTATAGAACTTGAGTTGTTGATCAAGCACTAATCCAATACCACCTGCACCAACTAATCCGAGTACAACAGACGCTCTTATATTTATTTCAAAAACATATAAAACAAACGATGTAAACTGCGGTAAAACTTGAGGAACTAATCCAAAAAATATTACTTGAAGTACATTGCCGCCTGATGCCCGCATCGCTTCAAGTGGATTCATGTCAACGGACTCGATTGTTTCACTAATTAGCTTTGCCAAAATACCTAACGAAAATATAATGAGTGCAACAATACCCGGGAATAGACCAACTCCAAATAATCCTACGAAAATAACTGCTAAAACCAAGTCCGGTATAGTACGTAAGATATTTAGTATCGTCCGGGTTGTAATGTAAAGAGGTTTAATTGTTGTTATATTTTGCGCAGATAAAAGTGCCAAAGGTACAGTTAATATCGCTGCGACAGTTGTTGCTATGATTGCCATTTGTATGGTTTGTGCCATCGGGTCCCACACGGCAGGAATAACACTTAAATTAGGTGGAAAGAACTTTTCAGCAACTCTAACCATGTTGCCGAGGGCGTTACCAAAGCCACCAACCATTTTTTGTTGTGTCCAGAACATACTGAATAGGTAAAACCCTAAAACGACAACCAGAATAGTGGTAATCTGAACTTTGGTTTTAGCCGGGTAGACAGATGGTGTATTAGTTAAATCCTGAGAATTAGATTGTTTGGTCACGATTCTTTGGCCCCCCCACGCAAGTCATCCTCACGTATTGTACGGCCATAGATTTCTTCAAATGTTTTTTCTGTAACCTCTGATACAGGACCGTCAAATACAACTTCTCCAGCGCGCATACCTATTATACGATCAGCATATTCCATAGCCATATCTATAAAGTGAAGGTTAACGATTGTTGTTATATTATCTTCTTTGTTAATCTTCTTCAGGTATGTCATAACCTGGTGAGAAGTAGGTGGATCAAGTGATGCTACAGGTTCATCTGCCAGGATATAAGAAGGCTTTTGAGTTAGCACACGTGCAATACTCACACGTTGCTGTTGACCGCCACTAAGCTCATCAGCACGGTTATACAATTTTTCGTCTATATTAACACGTTTTAAACTTTCATAAGCAAGTCCAACGTCTTCCTTTTTATAAAGGTTCAGAATTGAACGCACAGTACCAGTGTGCCCAAGTCGACCAGCAAGAACATTTTTTAACACATTAGAGCGTTTAACAAGATTGTAATTTTGAAAGACCATCCCAATCTTTGTACGTAGTTTGCGTAAGTCTTTTCCGCGGAAATCAAGAATGTTTTCATCATCTACTAACAGAGAACCTTGTGTTGGAGTAACTAAACGGTTAATGCTACGAATAAATGTAGATTTCCCTGCTCCAGACAGACCTACAATCACAACAAACTCTCCATCTTTAATACTAGTATTAATATTCTTTAAGCCTTGAGTGCCATTAGGATAAACGAGACTTACATCTTTAAATTCTATCATAGCAAGTATTTTCCTCCAGTAATTACAAAATTGTAAAAGCAAAGTCCCTTACCTGTTTAACTTAGAAAAAAGGGAGAGAGATAAACACCTCCCCCTCTCTTTTCTATTTGATATATATTACTTTGCATTAATAGTGATTATTATAACTCAATATCATCTTTAAATTCCTGGTACGTATCTTTTACTACTTGATATTCTGCATCAGTAGCTTCATCAATTGAATCCCAGTTGTAAACTTCATTCATTATTTTGATCATTTCTTTATCATCATTAAATGAAAGGAAGACCTCTTTAATTTGTTGAACAAGTTCTTCATCAAGTTCCTTGGTTACAGAAATAGTATCGTTCGGAATTTCTTCTGTATAACCAATTACTTTTAATTCGTCCATGATGTTAGGGTGCTCTTCTTCAAGCTCTGTACGAACGTCATCAAAAGTTGTTGCAACATCAGCATCTCCCTCTAAAACAGCCAATGCAGCAGTGTCATGTCCACCTGCTTGAACAGTATTGGAGAAAAATTCAGTTTCAAGCTCCGGAGCACTAGCATAATCAAACTTCTTCATTAATTGACTCGCTGGGAAAAGGTAGCCTGAAGTTGATCCTTTATCAGGATATGCCCAAATTTTTCCTTCTAAGTCTTCTAGTGTATCGATACCAGAATCAGAACGGACTAAGTATTGTGCCTTGTATGTACCTGAACCATAACGGATTGATTTCAAAATAACTTCTGCACCGTATTGTTCATTTGCGAGAACGTAACCGAAAGCTGGAATAAATCCAACGTGCACCTGATTAGCTCCCATTGCTTCAACTAGAGAGTTATAGCTAGTCATTACTTGCCCTTTTACTTCAATTCCCAGCTCTTCTGATAAACGATCGGCCAGTGGTTGTACTGTATCTGCAATTGTATCTGAATCCTGAGATGGAACAAAGCCAATTACAAGAGTCTCGGGTTTGATGCTACCTTCTTTACTTTCGCCATTTGTGTTACCCTCCTCGGAACTACCGCATGCTGCAAGAAAGATAAACTTAATACAACCAACAAACTATAAATTTTCTTCATTTTGACCCTCCTAGTATGATAGAAACATTAAAACATTACTATACTATTAAATAACATTTGGGACGAAAATACTAGACCATATTACAAAATTTACAACAAATTAATAGTTGGATTTACATAAACTGTTGTAAATTGTATGACTTAGTATAATTAAGTATGTCTCTTTTAGGAAATAAATAAATATAAAGGTTTCCTATATGTATCGTGTGGGAAATAACAATTGATAGGAGGTAATGTTATGGTGCAATATAAAGTAGGGCTTTTTTTATACAATGGTAATGCAGGTGCAGACAATATGGAGCAAAAGCTTGAACAGACATTACCAACTATAACAAAAGCAATTAAAAAATTATCTATTGTTCAAACAGAAAGCATAGATGAGGTAAAAAGAACGTGCATGGAATACGCTGAACATGTCGATATAATCGTTATACTAGGTGGAGATGGAACAATTCATGCGTGTATAAATAGTATTGCTCAACTGGAGAGTGGACCAATAATCGGTATTTTACCGGGCGGAACCAGTAATGACTTCAGCCGTATGCTTGGTATACCACAAAACCTTAAACAAGCCGCGGATGAAATTACAAAAAAAGAAATTATTGATGTTGATCTTGGGAGAGCTGGCGACAGCTATTTTCTGAATTTCTGGGGAATTGGTTTTGTCTCAGAAGCATCCGAAAATATTGATCCAGACCAGAAAAAAAGCTTTGGCGTCCTCAGTTATTACCTGAGTACAATCCGCACTGTAAATCAAGCAGAAACGTTTGCTTACACAATACAGTCAGAGGGTAAGTCCTACGAGGGTGAAGCGGTGCTTATATTAGTGTTGAATGGTCGTTTCCTTGGAACGCGTCAGTTGCCGGTTAGCACTGCCGATCCAACTGATGGAAAAATAGATGTGTTAATTGTAAAGACATCAAATCTTGCATCATTTCGGGAATTTTTATCCATGAACAAACCCACAACGGACACCAGTGAACTGTCTGAATTAACTCACTTTCAAGCTGGAAGTCTGGAAATTGAAACTAAACCTGTAAAAAAGGTGGACATGGACGGAGAAGTTGATGGTACAACACCCGATAGAATTTCGGTACTCCCAAAACATATACGAATGGTTAAGGGCGGGGAATTGGTATAAAAGGATATCTGCTTCCGGTTCCTTCCCTGAATTTTAAGTGTTTGTAATTATTTGTAATAATAGGGTTTGAGAAACTGTGCAGGGTGAAGAAGTTTATGTGATGCTAATTTTTGGGAGGGACAACCATTGTCTAATCGTAATGTAGTAGTTTACACAAGTGACAACTGTGGAGAAAGTGAAAAACTAGTTAAAAAAATGAATGAATGGGAAATTAATTATAGAGAGAAAAACGTTTCAGTAAACAGAGACCATTTAAAGGAATTGCAAAGTAAAGGGATTTACGGGACTCCAGTAACGTTTATAGATGGTAGTTTGGTTCTGGGATTCCAGGAAAATAAACTAAAACATGATTTAAGTTACCAGTGAGATTCTTTTTTTAGGGGCTGCGGTAAACGGTAATAGTTTGTATTTATCACAACCCTTTTCACATTTGCATATTCTGGATATAAACAGATGCAAATGAGGTGTGTGTCAAATGTTTAATAGACCAAATTATTATCAAAGGCCGTATAACTATAATCCCAACTATCCACCATACTCAAACCAACAATGGCATAACCCAGCTAGACCACCATACCAGCAAACGCCATATCAATACTATGCAAAACCAAAGCAACCAGCTGATTGGTATAACTTCTCACAACCTAATCAGTATAATTATGGTCAACCATACAAGCAGCCACAGAAAGGCTGGTTAACTTACTTTCATGATAAAAATGGGGAAGTTGACTTTGATAAAATGATATCTTCTGTTGGGCAGGTAGCAACTACCTTTCAACAAATCTCTCCAATGGTTAAACAATTTGGTTCCATAATGAAAAACTTTAAATAAAAATAAAAAAATTGGAATGGCTGATTCTGTTAGACAGTTTCAGCTTTTTTGTACTTATTCTTCATGGTAAGGTTTTACAGTTTCAACAGTAATTTGCTAAAACAAGCCAATGCTGGTAATTAAATGTTTATAAAAGATGTAATAGATCGTCCTTAAAAGGGGTAACTAATAAGTAAAAAAGAGGAGAATTTTTATGATTGCATGCCTGCTCATCCACGGATATACTGGTGGACCATACGAGATAGAGCCATTGTCGGTTTTTTTAAAAGAAGAAACTAATTGGCATATAGAAGTACCAACATTACCTGGGCATGGTAGAAAATTAGACCTTAAAAATGTATCACACAAAAAGTGGATTAAAGCCGCAGAAGATTCTTTAAAAGCGTTATTAACCAAGTACGATGAGGTTTATCTGGTTGGATTTTCCATGGGTGGTATGATTGCTTCTTACTTAGCAGCAAAGTATAAAGTAGACAAACTTGTACTGTTAGCTTCGGCAGGCAAGTATCTTTCATTCAAACAAATCGTAATTGATATCAGGCAGGTATGTTTAGACGGATTAAAAGGGAATATAAAAAAGAATAAATTATATATTCATTATAAAAGGAAGATAGGTGCAGTTCCATTTCAGGCAAATCTGGAGTTTTTAAAGTTAGTCAGATATACGAAGCCTTATTTAAAGGACATTGATGCTAATGTACTAATTGCACAAGGCCAGAAGGATGGGATGGTCCCTTATAAAACAGCATATTATTTGGATAAGGAAATAAATTCAACAAAAAAGGAAGTTGTCTTTTTTGAACGGTCCAGACACTTAATCTGTTTAGGGGAGGATAAGGATACACTTAATCAAATGGTATACAATTTTCTATTAAAAAAGACGGAAAACCCATAGTGTGCATGCTGATTAGTTGCACACTTCTTTTTATGGGTTCAGGAAACTAAAGTTTCGCAGGCTGTGAATAACGGAGGTACCTAAGCAGCCGCGTCCAGCTCAGTGCCCATTGCCGCACATCGACCAACAGTTCGACATTAGTCAAACGTTTGACGCTCCGTGTTTCCTTTGGCACAGATCATACGGCAATAACCGGCTCTTGCGCTTTTGTTCTGTTGAAGTACGTCAGGGCTTTCGGCATAAGGAATGGCGGTAAGCTGAATTTTCTAATTATTTAAAAAAGGATATTACTATACCGCCTTCACCAGCATAAGTTGAAATCAGTGGTCCCATATCGGTTAAGTAAGAATCTTTAAAAGCATACTTTTCCATTATTTCATCCAGTACAGCTTGTGCACGGCTTTCAGCATTGGAATGGGACATGATGATCACTTTATCTTCAACATCTTTTGTGTACTCACCAATTTGTTCTATTAAACGTCTAATGGACTTTTTGTCGCCACGAACCTTTTCGGCTACTTCTATAGTTCCTTCGTCACTTGTACGCATTAAGATTTTGATATTCAACGTTTTTGCAATGGTTCCGCGAACTTTATCAAGTCTACCACCCCGAATTACATTGTCGAGTGTTTTAAGTGCAATTAGAGTTGTCGTATCTTCGACGCAGGAGTTTAAATCTTCCTCTAATTGCTCGAAAGTGTACCCTTCAATCATTTTTTTATTCGCCTCATGGACAAGCAGTGCGGTACCACAAGACGCTGTTTTTGTGTTAATGACAGCAATTTTTCTTTCGGGTTCTTCTTCAAGCAGCATTTGTTTTGCCAATACGGCATTTTCATAAGTTGTACTTAAACCTTCTGAAAGGCTAAGATATACAATCGGTGTGTCAGGACTTACTTCTTTATAGGCCTCATAAAAGTCATTTGGGCTAGGAGCAGATGACCGTGGCAGCTCGCCGGTTTCCCTGATCTTTTGATAAAACTGTTTTAGGTTGAGTGTTACACCACTGATAAATTCCTGATCCTTAAAATGCAAATACAGTGGTATTACTTTAATGTCTAATGAATCTGTTAGTCGAGTTGGAAGATCTGTCCCACCATCAGTCATTAACTGGATATGCATGCCATCACCTCTTTATTAGATTACGTTTATTATACCAGTTTTTAGGACTAGGTTATATATTTATTTGCAGTAAAGAAAGTATAATAACTTTCTTACTGCATAGGTTCGCCATAAGCCAAGTTTAATCGTACTTTGATCAGCATTTTTTCAACTATGTGAGATCGTTACTTTTCTTTTTTTGTTTGTACTGACAATAAACAAAAATAAACCAAATAAAACGATTGCTCCTCCAAGCCATTGAGACCATGTTACAATTTCGTTTAGAATAATATAGGCTAAAAGTGTAGCACCAATGGGTTCGAATAATACAGCCATTGATATCGTTGATGTGCTTAACCACTTAAGAGCCCAATTGAAAAGGGTATGACCTAAAAAGGTTGGGACAATTGCCAGTGCCAGGAAAATCCACCAATATGTAGACGGATACCCAATAAACGAATGTCCAAAACTTACATTATAAATGACTAAGGTTATGGAACTGATTCCGTACACTACAAATGTGTAAGTCATAAGGGATAATCGTCTTCTTATTGTTTGCCCAATTAAAAAGTAAGCAGTGACCATGATTGCTCCAAGTATAGCCAGGAAGTCACCATAAAGAGCCATACCACTAATTCGGAAGTCACCCCAACTAATAATCACGCTTCCGAAAATTGCAATAATCATACTGATAACAGCCCCTGTAGAAAACCGTTCATGGTAAAATAAATACGTTCCCAGGAAAGCAAATATCGGCTGCAGGGTAACAAGAACTACAGAACTTGCCACTGATGTAAAGTTTAGGGATTGAAACCAGAATATAAAATGGAATGCCAGAAAAACCCCAGCAAGTGATGCAAGAATCCAATCTTTTCTTTTTATTTGTTTAAACTCATGGCGATAATATAATAATATAAATGGTGACATAATAATAACTGCGAACAGTAATCGATAATTCGCCACAATTGATGCAGGTGCACCACCCGCTAATTTGACCAATACAGCAGAAGTAGAAATTGCAAAAACGCCAATGACAACCGTAAAATATGGGTTGGACGGAGGCATACGCATACAGGGTTCCTCCTTTTACATTTATGTTTATCATTCCAGGCCAGCGTCCGTTAGCTGTCACAAGTAATCGCTTTTGGGATTAAAGTTGTGAACTGGAACAGCTCTGATGAGTTTTATTTTTCACTTAGGGAGCTAATTTTAGTCAGCATTTCCTTAATATGGACGCTTTTCTTATAACAATTCAATATAGTTTACCATGCAGTAAATGAAAAATCATCCAGATAGTAGTGGATAACTGTATGGATTGTATGTTATGCTATAAGAACTATTATTTGATGCATGAATGAATAAAGTGAGGCCTCTTACCACAAATGGGGGATGCCTTTTTTGTGCGAATAAATTTTTTAGAAAAAAAGGAGTAGACTATTAAGGTGACAACATTTAAAGAACTAAGTATATCAAGTCCTATTATGAAAGCATTAGAAAAAATGGGGTTTGAAGAAGCAACGCCAATTCAAGCAGAAACAATTCCACTAGCTATGCAGGGGAAAGACGTTATCGGACAAGCTCAAACAGGTACAGGTAAAACTGCTGCGTTTGGTATCCCGATGATTGAGAAAATTGACAAAACAGCTAAAACGATTCAAGGACTAGTGGTAGCACCAACGAGAGAACTTGCTATCCAAGTAGCCGAGGAAATAAATCGTTTAGGCAGATTTAAAGGAATCCGTACGCTACCTGTATATGGTGGTCAGCATATGGATAGACAAATTCGTGCTTTGAAAGACGGCCCGCATATTGTCGTAGCAACACCAGGACGTCTGCTGGATCACATGCGCAGAAAGACAATCCGTATTGATAATGTTCAGACTGCAGTATTAGATGAAGCAGATGAAATGTTGAATATGGGATTCATTGATGATATTCGCGACATTCTTAAAGGGATTCCATCTGAGCGTCAAACATTGCTTTTCTCTGCAACGATGCCAAAGGAAATCCGTAATATTGCAAACACATTGATGAAATCACCAGAAGAAGTAAAAGTAAAAGCGAAAGAAATGACAGTTGAAAATATTGATCAGTATTTCGTTGAAGTTCCAGATCGTTTAAAATTTGATACATTAACAAATCATATTGATATTCATGCACCAAGCTTGGCAATTATCTTTAGCCGTACTAAAAAACGGGTAGATGAAATTGCGGAAGGGCTGCAAGCGAGAGGATTTCGTGCTGAAGGAATTCACGGTGACCTAACGCAAGGAAAACGTATGTCAGTCTTAAACAAGTTTAAAGGTGGACGTATTGAATTCCTAGTTGCAACTGATGTAGCTGCACGTGGTCTTGATATTTCAAATGTATCCCATGTATATAACTTTGATATTCCACAGGATCCAGAAAGCTATGTACACCGTATTGGACGTACTGGTCGTGCTGGAAAAACTGGAGAGGCAGTATCTTTCATTACGCCTAGAGAGATAGCTCATCTTCATTCAATTGAAAAAGTTACAAAAAGTAAGATGAAGCGTCTTATGCCACCAACAAACCAGGACGCACAACGCGGTCAGCAACAGGTTGCTGTTGAGAAGTTGATTAAAACAATTGATAGTGAAGATTTAAAAACCTATCAGGAAACAGCTAATGAGTTGTTGCAAGATCATGATTCAATCTCTATTATTGCAGCTGCGCTAAAAATGTTGACAAAAGAGCGGAGAGAAACACCAGTTTCAATCTCGTCTGCACAACCGATTAGTGTTAAAAAAGCACAACAGCGGGGCGGAGGAAATAAAGATAACAACCGTCGGAACAACAAACGTGGCAGCTATGGCCAACGTGGTACGGGAGCTCGTACCAATAACCAGGGTGGACGCAGCCGAAAAGGGAATTTCCAAAAACGTAGAAACAACGAAAGTTAATATATAGGCACAAAAACAAAGCTCCTTAGCGCAAAAGGAGCTTTTTATATTGAAAAAGTTTGTGGGAAAGCTATTGAAAAGCATAAATTATTAGTTGATAATAGCATTTACTTCAATTACCAGCCAAATAGGATGATTTACAAGCCAAACAAGAATAAATACAAGCCGAACTGGACAGATACACGCCAAACAGGAACAAATACAAGCCAAATACAATTTTTCAATAATAAATGACACTTTTGCACCAAACGAATCGTATATAAATAAGAATCTGGATATTGGGAGGAATATAATGAGACAACCACCGGTTAATCCAATTGCTAAGGATGCTCTTAAAGCCTGGAAGATAACAGCGAGCATATATATGTTAATCTTATGGTTATTTATAGGTGCGGGAGTTGTATTATCTGTTATTTTCACTATACCGTTGTGGTACGGGGCGATTGGTATTGCAGTCGGCGGGGTCCTGCACTACATTTTTGTTTTTATTCTGCCAAAGGTAAAATGGAAGCGTTGGCGCTATGAAATATTTGATCAGGAGATTTATATTCAACATGGAATTTTAATTGTGTCGAGAACACTCGTACCAATGATCCGGGTGCAGCATGTTGACACCAAACAAGGGCCAATTCTGAAAAGATATAAGCTTGCAAGTGTGACGATCTCAACAGCGGCAACAACACATGAAATTCCTGCATTAATGGAGGAGGATGCCTCAAGCCTCCGTGATCGAATATCAGCATTAGCAAGGGTGGACGAAGATGATGTCTGAAAAACAAAGGCTTCATCCTTCAGCGGTATTCTTTACATTGTTAAAAACGTTTAAAGAATTAATCGTCTCAATCGGTATAGGCTTTTTCGCTTTTAGAGATGCAGGACTCTATTTTGTATTAGGAGTGGGAGCACTAATACTTGTTATGCTGGTGTTTAGTATTCTGTCCTGGTATCGCTATACATATCGGGTGGAAGATGATGAGCTCCGGATAGAGTATGGAATACTTATCAGGAAAAAACGCTATATTTCGAAAAACCGGATTCAGTCGATTGACTTAACACAAAGTGTCATACATCGTTTATTTAAGTTGACTATGGTTAAAATTGAAACTGCTGGAAGTGGAACCGGTACGGAAGCATCACTAAAAGCAGTGCGGCTGGAAGTTGGCGAATCACTTAGAGAAGAATTAAAAACACTGCAAAGTGCAAACAGAGAAGTGGAAGAGGTTGAGGAAACAGATACAAATAACCCTTCGCAAACCATAACCTTCAAACGTCTATTCCTTGCAGGGACAACATCCGGGAGCATTGGTATTATTTTTATTATTATATCTGCTCTGTTTTCGGAACTGGTCCAGTTCGTTCCGGATGAATATTATGAAAATACGTTTCAAACCATCAGCAGTTTTAGTGTGATTCTAATGATTGTATTCGGGATATGTTTATTAGTAATCATATGGTGTCTTGGCATTGCTGGAACAATGATTAAAAATGGGAACTTTACCATCACCAAAATTGATAATGAGCTTTTCATTACAAGAGGTTTATTAGAGAAAAAACAAACGACCATACCTGTACGGCGAATCCAGGCAGTGGGTATTGATGAAAGTCTCCTGAGACAACCGCTTGGATATGTAACCATGTATGCAGAGGTAGCGGGCGGCTCTGTGGAAAAAGGGGAGGACTTTTCAACTGTTCTTTTCCCTATTATAAAAAAGACCGAAATAGATGATTTTCTGGATAAGTTTCTACCTGATTACGTGTCGGACAGAAGTGATTTAACAGGGCTGACAAAGCAAGCGCTAACCTTCTATTTAGTTCGCTTTTCTGCCATATTTATTCTGGCAGTAGTGGCTACGCTGTTTCTCGTGCCGCAGTTTGCCTGGGCCCCAATAATCCTATTAGTGTTAAGTGTGTCTCTAGGTCTATTACAATACAAAGATGCTGGGTTTCAGAATGATGGAGAACAGCTTACATTGCGATATCGTGTACTAAATAGAAAAACCATAATTTTATATCATAAACGTATTCAGTCTTTTGAAAGAAAACAGCATTTGTTTCAACGAAGAGCATCTCTCGCAACAGTCAAAATATCGATTGTTTCGAAGCTTGGTGCAGGAAAACATTATAAGATAAGGGATTTGAAGGTTGAAAGTGGAAATGAATTGGCTAGTTGGTACTCCTATCGTGACTAGTTCATGCGAACGGGTGCGGAAATTATGTTATAGAAAAAGGCCACACAGCCCAATGCGTGGCCTTTCATCCTTATTTTGACTTATGGACAACATACAAGGCGTGAATAACACCTGGTATCCAGCCGATAATAGTTAGCAGGACATTGATTAACACCTGTACAGGCCTGCCTGTAAACAGCACTGCAACTGGTGGGAGCAGTACTGCAAGTATATATGACAACATCAGTAAATTTCTCCTTTCTTGCTCAAATCTTTAATTGCTACATAATCATCCATAAAATAATCGTAACTAGACCAATTGAAAGGACGCCAACTAGCATGATTAAAAAGTCGCTTGCGGTTAACTTTCCAATTCTACTAAGCTGTGCTTTTTCTTCTTCCATATTATTGAACTCCTTTAAATTAAGTAATTTGGTCTGAACAATAAAAGTAATTATCTGTTTACATAAATACTGTTACCCGCTCGTCCCCATTTTAAACGTAACAAAATTCAGTATAAAACTAGAGATGTGGAATGATCCACATCTCTAGTTTTAAAATAAGAGTATTGTTTTTTGTTTATTTTCTATAGAAATCTGCCAACTATGCCAAGAACGACCAGGATAACAAAAGCAGTCCAAAGAATTCTCTTCATAATCTTTTTGTTGGTTCTTTTTTTCTGCCAGCGGTTAGGGTCAAACTGAGCTGTGGAAGCTGAGTTATCACTTCTTTGATTTCGCCAAACTGAAAAGGCTTTGGCATTTGACAGTATGAGGGGCCCCAGTGCAAAACCACCAATAAATCCAAATATGTGTGCAGCAATATTAATCCCCGGGCGAAGGAAAGTCATCACTAACCCAATCACAAGAATGATGACAACTATACGCGCATTTTGACTATCGATCAGGTGTTTCTGGAAGAGCATCATATAGATGTAAATACCAAATAACCCGTATATAGCCCCAGATGCACCCACATATATTGTGTCAAACATAGTTGGTTCGATGATATATGTTCCTAGATTTCCTGCTAACCCGGCCAGTACATACGCGGCAACAAACTTAAATTTTCCAAGCATCTGTTCCAGTGCGGGACCGAACAGTATTAGTGCAAGTGAGTTGAACAGGGTATGACTAAGACCTGCGTGAAGGAATATGGAGGTAAGCAAGCGCCAGTATTCGCCTTGATTGATATAGAAGTTGTTCCCTACACCCCATTGATAGATTAGATTTCCAATTTGTAACGATAAGATGTCGATGATGACGAATAATAAGAGATGAATAATAACAATTACTGAGACAACAGGATATAACTGAATAAACTCTTTAATACTTCTTTCTGTTCTTATAAACATTAGAAACCCCCATAAAATTTTTATTAATCCGATTTTCGGGTATTATTAGTATAATAACGCTTCATACATAGTATGACCATTAAAAAGATACTGGAATTCAAATAAAATCACAAGTTTAGATAGGGGTAACTAAATGATTAAAGGGATTGGAATCGATATTATTGAACTGGAACGTATTAAGAAAAGTATAGAAAGAAGCTATCGATTAGTTGAGCGAATCTTAACAAATAAAGAACAGGGAATCTATAATTCTTTAACCAGCAGTCAGCGTCGTGTGGAGTATCTGGCCGGAAGATTTGCGGCTAAGGAGGCTTTTGCTAAGGCTACAGGTAAGGGTATTGGTAAGTTGGGTTTTCAGGATATTGAAGTAATTGCTGAAGAATCAGGTGCTCCAGCACTGCATGTACAAGGATATGAATCGTACAATATATTCGTGTCCATTACCCACAGTAAAGATTACGCGGTTGCGCAAGTAATTATAGAAGAATAGCTGATTTTGCATATTTAGAGAGTTTGTCTCATATATTTTAGTGCGGGTAGGAGGAAATGGAAATGGTTATAGTCACCGCAAAAGAGATGTACGATATAGACAGTTATGCCATGGAAACAATAGGGTATGACGGAAAACTATTGATGGAGAATGCTGGTAGATCTGTAAGTGAAAAAATGAAAGTGATTATTTCTAAACATGACCAAATTTGTATCCTGGCAGGATCAGGAAACAATGGGGGCGATGGATATGTGATTGCCAGAACACTTCTGAATGACGGGTATAACGCATATGTCATTCAAATCGTACCAGATGAAAAAATAAAAGGGGATGTACGGTATCATAAAGATGTTTTTGTGAATTGTGGTGGTTCCACAATTACCACAGAATCTTTAGAAGAAGTTAGTGATTACGTACAGCGTGCGAGTGTTGTAGTCGATGCAATGGTTGGCATTGGGATGAAAGGGATGCTTCGGGAGCCGATAAGTTCAATTGTCTCACTGGTAAATCAAAAACCCAGCAAGGTGATTGCGGTTGATATACCAACCGGGCTGCCGGCCGACGAGGGAATAACAGACTTTCATGCTATAAAGGCCGATTATACGTATATCATTGAAGTGGCTAAAATGAGCGTATTTGTACAACAAACAAACCCTTTTTATGGATCATGGGAAACGGTTTCGATCGGAATTCCATCGCATTCTTCTCCGTTTAATACAAATAAGAATACGTGGGAAGAAGATGACTTTAGAGATAGTCTGCCAACACGTAACCAATTCTCTCATAAGGGAAAGCATGGAAAGGGATTGGCTGTTGGTGGCAGTAAGGAAATGCCAGGTTCAATTACGATGACTGCTAAAGCGGCATTAAGAGCAGGAGCTGGAGTGCTTACAATAGGTACACCTGAAGAGGTGATCAGTTCGATTGCTTCGGCCTGTTTGGAAGCAACATTTTTAAAACTTCCTAAAGAAAATGCTGCACTATCACTGGACAAATATGATGCAATCGTCGCTGGAATGGGAATCGGGCGGGAAGAAAATGCAAATCGGATAATTAGTGACATTATCCATAATGCTTCGTGCCCAGTTATTATTGATGCAGACGGACTCTTTCATCTGAAGAAGGATATGGAAAGTTTAAAAGATCGTTCTGCACCAACCATTCTAACACCACATCCTGGGGAAATGGCGATGCTCATGGATTGCACAATTGAGGAAATTGTACATGCACCGTTTGCCCATGCAAAACAGTTTGCTGAAAGTTATGGTGTTTACTTATTGTTAAAAGGCAAGTATTCCATTATAACAACACCGGATGGGAGGCAGACTGTAAACAGGACAGGTAATCCCGGTCTTGCTAAAGGGGGAAGTGGTGATGTCCTGTCAGGAATCATTCTGTCCATGGTAATGCAGCAGCAGTCTATTGAAGAAGGATTATGTAATGCTTGCTATCTGCACGGTAAGGCAGCGGATGTTTGTGTTGATCAGGGCCATTCGTATTATGATTTGTTAGCTACAGATATTATCAATAGTTTTCCATTTGTTTTCGTACATGATCGATTAAGTTAGCGGTGTCTACATTCCTTTCGTCCTTGGAATCGAGACAAGGGAGATATGTCCATGAAAAAAAATATGAGCATTTGGTTAGCGATTGCCATTGGATTAGTTTTATTACTTTCAGCTTGTGGTGAAAAGTCACAAGAAGACGTTATGGGTAAATTAAGCGATAACCTGGAAGATATGAAGGGTTACAAAGCAACAGCAGAAATGAAGATGGATACTGGTAATGAGAATGAAGTTTTCAATATTGATATTTTGCACAAAAAAGATGATTTGTACCGGGTACAGCTGACAACTGATAAAAAGGACAAAGAAAGTCAGGTTATCCTGAAGAATAAAGAAGGTGTATTTGTTTTAACGCCTGCTTTAAACAAAAGCTTTAAATTCCAATCAGAGTGGCCTGAAAATGGAAGTCAGCCTTATTTATATCAGTCGCTTTTAAACGATATTGAGAAAGACGAGGACGCTGTATTCAGTAGTACAGAAGAGTATTATGTGTTCCAAACAAAAACAAACTATCAAAGTAATAATAATTTGCCTTATCAAGAAATTTACTTTGACAAAAATACCTATACACCAGTTCATGTCAAAGTATTGGATAAAGATAAAAAGGCAGTCGTAGAGGTCAAGTTTACCAGTTTTGAAATGGATCCTGAATTTAAAAAGGATGCCTTTGAAATAGAAAAGAATATGACTAGCAGTACTTCTACAGACGTACCAGTTACTACTGATTCAACGAATTCATTTTCGGTTATGTTCCCGCTGAATACTGCTGGTGCAGTGTTGGCTGAACAAATAGAAACTGATCTTGAAGACGGCGGTACGCGTGTAATCATGACATTTGAAGGGGAGAAAGACTTTACGCTGGTAGAAGAACAGATCAATGTTGAGCAGACTCTGGCTTCACCCCAAATGGTTGACGGCGAGATTGTAAATCTTGGATTTGCAGTTGGAGCAATATCGGAAAACTCAATTGAATGGCATGTTAACGGTACTGATTTTCTGTTGGCAAGCGATGAGTTAACAAGAGAAGAATTAATAGAAGTTGCCACGTCAGTACAAGGACAGGAAATTAAATAGAAATAGCAGACTCACTTAAGAAGGTGGGTCTGCTTTTTTTTCTAGTCCAAGTGACTTAAATCCCGAAGACTGTAGATAACGGTTGATACCCGGCCAGGACCGGTTGATATTTTCGGATAACGGTTGATTCCCGGCCAGGAAGGTTGATACTTTCGGATAACGGTTGATTCTCGGCCATGCCCGGTTGATATTTTCGGATAACGGTTGATTCTCGGCTAGGACCGGTTGATATTTTCGGATAACGGTTGATTCCCGGCCAGGAAGGTTGATATTTTCGGATAACGGTTGATTCTCGGCCATGACCGGTTGATATTTTCGCAGTGCCATTCAGGTCTCTTGCGATAACAGTTTGATCGCAGTCAGCCTCTCTCTATACGGGCGTCCGGCACTTTTGTTTCCTACGAACATTATTAGGTAAAGCTATCACTTTAAATAGTTGACAGTCTTCTTAGAAAGTTAAATAATAAACTATAATCAAATATTTATAAAGGAGATAGTTTGTTGTGCCTAACATGTTTTACCGTCCAACCTGGGCGGAAGTTGATTTGGATTCTATAGCTTATAATATAAAACAAATGCAGCAAGAGCTGTCTCCGGGAATTAATATGTTTGCTGTTGTAAAAGCAAATGGGTATGGTCATGGAGCAGTTGAAGTGGCCAGGACTGCGCTAAATGCAGGAGCAAATGCGCTGGCAGTTGCCCTCTTGGAAGAGGCGGTGGAATTACGTCAAGCTGGGATTGATGTTACTATTCTGGTTATGGGATGGGTTCAACCTGAGGATACGGAAGTTGCAGCCAACTATGATATCACGCTGACTTTCTTTCAAAAGGTATGGATTCAAGCGTTACCAACACAACTGTTTTCTAAAAAGTTGAAGCTCCATATGAAGTGGGATACTGGGATGGGTAGAATTGGTATCCGATCGAAGGAAGAATTACAATCTGTGATTACTGCTGTCAAATCTGCTAAAAATATTGATTTAACGGGGTTATACACACACTTTGCGACTGCCGATCAAGCGGAACTGACTTATTTTAATGAACAGCAGAACCGATTTAACGATTTGTTAGCTGAGTTTAACAAGATCTGGGACAGCTCAGTTGTTATTCACATTGGCAACAGTGCTGCATCAATTCGGTTTCCTTCTGAAATGCATCAGTATATTCGGTTTGGAATTGCTATGTATGGCCTGTATCCTTCTAGTGATATACGAGCTATGAATAAAATAAACTTAAAACCCGCTTTTTCTTTATTCAGCCGTTTGATTCATGTGAAAAAAATTGATGAAAATGAGGCCATCAGCTACGGGGGAACATACGTAACAGAGGAATCAGAGTGGATTGGGACTATCCCAATTGGCTATGCCGATGGCTGGACACGTAAGCTGCAAGGTATGGATGTATTGATTGAAGGTAAACGGATGCCTGTAGTTGGTCGGATTTGTATGGATCAAACCATGATTCGCTTAGACAGAGAATATCCACTCGGAACTAAGGTAACACTAATTGGGAAGAGTGGAAATGATAAAATAGAAATGGATGAAATAGCAAATTTTATAGATACTATAAATTATGAAATTCCCTGCATGATAAGCAGCCGTGTACCAAGAGTTTATATAAAATAAAAAATGTTATCTGTAAGCATGTCATAAATTTATAGTTCATTAAATAAGTATATATACCACACGCTTTATTTACGTAAATAGGATTAATACATTTTTTAGACAAATATCTCGGAAATCCTTTGCATTACTACCTGTACAATGATATTATTGAGTTAAATTAATATTGATCGTTCAACAGTTGGCGGGGGTGTATGGTTTTGTCAGAGAGCTTACAGGAGATTTTAGTACGATTACCAAAAAACCTACTAAATGAGGTGGATGGACTAATGAAGTATGATAATAGAGATCTTAGCGATTTTATCTGTCAAGCAACAAAGAGTTATTTAGACCAAAAGAAAAATGACCATATTCAACAGTTTCGGGAATCTATGCAAAAAGGCTATGAGGAAATGGCTCGAATTAATCTAACAATTGCGTCGGAGGCTTTTCAAGCTGAAGAGGAGGCTGAAAACACCCTTGAGCGTTCTGTGATCGGGGTGTAATAATTTGATCGTTCAACGAGGTGAAGTGTATTTCGCTGACTTATCCCCTGTGGTAGGATCAGAACAGGGAGGTATACGTCCAGTATTGATATTACAAAATGATATTGGGAACAGATTTAGTCCTACGGTAATTGTTGCAGCAATTACTGCTCAAATCCAGAAAGCCAAGCTGCCGACGCATGTCGAGATTAATGCGAAGCGATATGGTTTTGACCGTAATTCTGTAATACTACTGGAGCAAATACGTACATTGGACAAACAAAGATTAACAGATAAGATTACAAAGTTAGATAATGAAATGATGAAAAAAATAGATCAGGCATTGGAAATAAGTCTCGGGCTTAAGGACATGTAAAGATGATCAATCGAACTCCTTGTTAAGTAGTTAACAAGGGGGGTTTTTTTATAATTATAAGCTGTTTGTGATATAATGATATAATGTGGTGTATATGAGAATAAGTGAACGAAATATATTTTGCTTGCAATTTTTGACGAATTGTCACAAATTTAATAAAAAACTAACGAATTAAATCGATAGGACATTAGGGGGAATATCAGTGGATAAAAAGTTTAAAGAAATAGCATTGAATAATAGCGATACAATCGTACATATGTGGCTTGGGGAAATTAACTCAATAAAAGAAGGAAACTATACAGCGGCTGTTTCAGACGATTTATTTGAAAGCACTAATAGAGAGTTTGTAAATGTTATTTTTACAAATATCCAGGAACAAGGGTCTTCTAAAACGTTAGAGGGGTTCTCTGAAAAGCTAATGAACCTGGGTTGGCCACTAAGCTACATTACTGATGGTTTACAGATCTTCAGACGTGTAACGGTCGAATATATACTAAGTCAATCTGACCAAGTCGATTCTGATTATATATCAAGAGTATTAAAGAGTGTTGATATGTGGGTGGAACCAATTATCCGTCAACTTGTTAATGAATACTCAGGAAGCTGGGAACATATTGTATCCTTGCAACGGGTTGCATTGCAGGAGCTATCTGCACCGCTGATACCGGTAATGGAAGGCATAACCGTTATGCCTCTTATTGGAACGATTGACACTGAACGTGCAAAATTAATAATGGAAAACCTGCTCGACGGAGTAATTAAGAATAATGCCGACGTGGTATTAATTGATATTACTGGAGTCCCCGTTGTGGACACAACGGTTGCACATCATATCATACAGGCTGCTGAAGCAGTGCGCTTAATTGGCTCGACATGTATTCTTGTAGGAATCAGACCAGAAATAGCGCAGACTATTGTTAATCTGGGCATTGACCTAGGGAAGTTCCCAACGAAAAATTCCCTTAAAAAAGGGTTCCAGAAAGCGTTGGAGATGACTAATCGGAAAATAGAAAACATAGAAACGAAAGATGAGGAAATTGAAACATTATTAAATTCATTAACTAGGGAGTGATCTAATGCATATACCTATTCTGAAGTTACACAATTATTTATTAATCTCTATTCAAACAGAGCTTGATGATAATTCAGCCATTCAATTTCAGGAGGACTTATTAAATAAAATTCATAAATGTGGTTCAACTGGTGTCGTAATTGATTTAACTTCAGTTGAAATAATTGATTCTTTTATTGCAAAGGTCCTAGGTGATGTTGTTTCCATGTCAGATCTAATGGGAGCGAGAGTAGTTCTAACTGGTATTCAACCAGCTGTTGCAGTTACTTTAATTGACCTTGGAATTCACATGCAGAACGTTCCTACAGCTTTAGATATTGAACAAGGTTTAATAAAGCTTCAACAGGAATTGGGGGAATGAGTATGAGCCTTGAATCCTGTGTGAATATTAAAAAAGAGTGGGATATTGTTGGGGCTAGACAAGTGGGGCGGGATATTGCAAAGAAAACCGGTTTTGGAACCGTTGATCAAGCTCGAATAGCCACCGCTATATCCGAATTGGCTCGAAATATTTATTTATATGCTGGAGATGGCAAAATTTGTTTTGAAGTAATAGAGACAATTAACCAAAAAGGAATTCGGATGATAGCTATAGATAATGGACCAGGAATTCATGATATCAGTCAAGTGATGGAAGATGGATACACCACATCTGGTGGTCTTGGTGCAGGGCTCCCAGGTGTAAGAAGATTAATGGATGAGTTCGATATAACATCTGAGATGGGTAAGGGAACAGAGATAAAAGCAACCAAATGGACCCGGTAACGTTTCAAATAGATGTCAAACCTTTTAGCACGTAAAAAATAGCATTAAATTTGGTGGATAAGGAAAACTATAGCTTTCGTCGTAGGCTTGTTGACGATAAGCCAAGTTTTCTATTATTTTTACAAAGAGGGGAACTATGTGAAAACGATGAAATTGGATGCCGCAACCTATAAAGATTTGTTGCAGGACTACATTCTTACTCAGGATGAAAGGTCTTTATATGGAGCAGAACAAATAAGCAAATCATTTATTAAAAATAATATACTACCAGAAGAAATTGTCAGTCTTCACAACCAGGCATTGGCAGAAATATACCCCGATTTATTTGAAGACTTTCAACCGTCAATGGATTTTTTAATGGAATCCATGATTTCGTACGGTCTCGCACACCAGGAATACCAAACACTTCGCGAACAGCAAATCGCTTTAAAGTCTGAAATATCAGTAGCGGCAGGTATGCAGGATACATTACTGGCAACAAAGAAGCCTGAAATAGAGGGATTGGATATAGGAGTTATAAGCGTCCCTGCCAACCAAATGAATGGGGACTATTATCATTTTATTAAAGGGGAAGATGGCTCACTTGGAGTAGCAATTGCGGATGTCATTGGCAAAGGTATCCCAGCGGCACTTTGTATGTCAATGATAAAATATTCGATGGATAGCTTTCCGGAAGAAACCATGACACCAAAGGCTATCCTCTCTAACCTCAATCGAGTGGTTGAGCGCAATGTCGATCCGAGTATGTTTATCACGATGTTTTATGCCCAGTATAATCCGGCAGCATGCAAGTTTTTGTATTCAACTGCTGGTCACGAACCAGGTTACTTTTATTGCGCAAAAACAGATACATTTAATGAGATTGAGGCAAAAGGTCTAGTTTTAGGCGTATCAAAAGAAACAAAGTACCAGCAATATGAACACGTAGTTGATGAAGGTGACATGATCATCCTGCTTACAGATGGAGTGACAGAGTGCCGTCAAGGTGAACGGTTCATTGAAAGTGAAGAAGTATTGGCTGTTATCAGGGAACATAGTAATCTGCCTGCACAGGAAATAGTAGAACAAGTATATAAACATTTTGAACGTCTCCAAAATTTTCAGCTTCGTGATGACTTTACTTTAATTATATTGCGTAA
>NZ_JBMERP010000041.1:0-32982 GCF_049310925.1 Virgibacillus sp. DJP39
TATAACTTGTACAGTTTCATCTAGAACCTTCATATTTTAATAGAAAAGGAGATCCGATATGCGACACGATATACAAGCGAATGAACGATCTTACTCTACGAAGGAAGTGGCAGAAGAAGTGGGGATTGCAACGCCCACGGTTAGAAAGTACGGCCAAATCCTAGAGCGAAATGGATATGAGTTTTTTAAAGATGGTGACCGGCGTATTTTTGTCCGATCCGACATTGAATCGCTTATAGCGATACGCGATACGGACAAGCCCCTGGACGATACTGCTAGATATCTTGTGAATCAACAAAAGGATAGATTAGAAGAATTTAATCAAACAGAGATAGCGGTACCCGATACATATGACAAGTCACCTTACGATCTCACTCAATTAAAAGAGTCCTTAATGTTTTTAGGCCAGGAACTAGCTGCCACACGAGAAATGAATGTCCAACTGAAAAACGATATGTCTCAGCTGAAAACAACGGTTTCTCAACTCCAGCAAGATCACCATGTTATAAGTTCTGGTATTGGAAATTCAACGAAAAAAACACATGCTAAAATTGAAAAATTAACGGAACAACAAAATACTCATTATGAAACATTGCTCCAACAGGAAAAAGAAAAAAGCGAATACTTACAAAGAGAAATACAATCCATGCGGGACGAACAGAAAAAGGAATGGCGTTTACAAAATAATTTTAATAAACGATTAGAAGAAACAGTAAAAAAACCTACAGGAAATTTGCAGAGGCTTTTAGCCATATTCCGTAAGTAAAGTGCCGTTTTATATTTTATAAACATATAGAGTTTATGTGGATTGCAGGTTTTATTTATAGGGTTTTAAATAGTAAAAGGGAGGGCGGAATCTCATTGAGGTTCCGCCCTCCCTTTTACTATTTAACATATGCTCCCGGGCGGCTAGTGTTGATTAAAATAATTTCACTTGTTGACAAAATACCTGGCAGGGTATATCATTGGATTTGTCATAGCGACATGGTTAACAAATAAATGGTTGACACCCATTTTTATTTTTTATTATTTAAATACCTATCGGGGTAAATGAGCGGAAAATCAAATCAATCAACAAGGAGGAAATTGCATGTCTGACAAGAAAAGAACAACCATTGTCTTATTCAGTGGTGATTATGATAAAGCAATGGCGGCATACATTATAGCTAATGGTGCAGCGGCCTATGATCATGAAGTTACAATTTTTCACACATTTTGGGGTCTAAACGCTCTGAGGAAAGATGAGAATATTGAAGTGAAAAAAGGCTTTATGGAAAAAATGTTTGGCAAAATGATGCCAAGAGGTGCAGACAAAATGGGACTGTCAAAAATGCAATTTGCTGGTTTCGGTCCAAAGATGATTAAAAACGTAATGAAAAAGCATAATGCAATGAGTTTGCCCAGTCTAATCGAAATGGCTCAAGATCAGGAGATAAAGCTAGTTGCCTGTACGATGACGATGGATTTGTTAGGACTACAAAAAGAAGAGTTATTAGATGATATAGATTATGCGGGTGTTGCTGCATATCTAGGTGATGCGGAAAACGGGAATGTTAACTTATTTATCTAGTACTACTAACGAACTGATAATTTTATAAATTAAAATGGAGGTCTGTAGTGTGGAAACAATAAAAGCGAACTATGTATTAGATGCTAAAGGTTTAGCGTGTCCAATGCCAATTGTTAAAACAAAAAAAGCAATGAAAGATTTAGAAGCAGGTCAGGTAATTGAAGTGCAAGCAACGGATAAAGGATCAAAAGCAGATATTGAGGCTTGGGCTGGAAGTTCAGGACACCAATATCTTGGAACACTAGAAGAAGGTGAAGTTCTTAGCCATTATTTAAGAAAATCTTCAGCAGATGATTTAATAGAACAGAAGCACCCAAACAAGACTACTAATGAAGAACTCGAGAAAAGAATGAAGACAAGTGGTAGTGGAGTTATCCTTGACGTAAGAGAGTCAGCAGAATATGCATTTAGTCATATACCGAATGCTGTTTCGATGCCGTTAGGTGAGTTGGATGAGCGTATGAATGAATTAAATAAGAATGATGAGATTTTTGTAATTTGCCGAACGGGTAGTCGTAGTGATCTTGCATCCCAGAAGCTTTCAGGAAATGGATTTACAAATGTAATTAATGTATTACCAGGTATGAGTAAATGGTCTGGTGAAACAAAACAAACTGTTAAGTAGATTAAACTATATTTTTTTCAATTAATTAATACCTGAGGGGGTAATTTTAAGTGACTATTAGTATGATGACAGCTCATGAAGTAACGCAAAAGGTTTTTAATAAGGATGAGTTATTTATTTTAGATGTTCGTAATGAGGATGCTTTTGCAGATTGGAAGATTGAAGGAGAAAACTTCGACTACTTGAACATTCCTTACTTTGAATTACTGGATGGGGTGGAAGAAATACTCGAAAAAATTCCATCTAACAAAGAAGTTTTAGTGACGTGTGCGAAAGAAGGTTCATCTGTAATGATTGCAGAAATGCTGTCAGAAGAAGGGGTAAATGTATCCTATCTACAAGGAGGAATGAAGGCTTGGAGTGAACATTTGGAACCTGTCAAAGTTGGTAATTTAAAAGACGGTGGAGAAATCTATCAGTTTGTCCGTATTGGTAAGGGATGTCTTTCCTACATGGTAATTTCAAATGGGGAGGCGGCAGTTATCGACGCTACACGTATGACAGATGTTTTTGTAGACTTTGCTGCGAGTAAAGAAGTAAAGATTACGCATGCGTTTGATACGCACCTTCACGCAGATCACATCTCTGGAGGAAGACAGATTGCTGAACAAACTGGTGCAACATACTGGTTGCCTCCAAAAGATGCTGAAGAAGTAACATTTGAGTATGCACCATTAGAAGGTGGAAATATTGTAACCATTGGTAATACGGAAATTGATATTTACGCATTGTACTCACCGGGGCATACAATTGGTTCTACATCCTTTGTAGTAGATGAGAAGTTCTTGCTTTCTGGAGATATTTTATTTATCGATTCAATCGGAAGACCTGACCTTGCGGGTAAGGCTGAAGATTGGGTAGGTGATTTAAGAGAGAGTTTATATTCTCGATATCGAGAACTATCAGAGGAACTAGTTGTACTTCCTGCACATTTCATGGTCATCGATGAGTTAAATCAAGATGGAAGTGTTTCTGAAAGCCTAGGTACTCTGTTTGCAAAGAATCACGGGTTAAACATTGAAGATGAAACTGAGTTCAGAAAAATGGTTACGGAAAATTTGCCACCACAGCCAAACGCATATCAGGAAATTCGCGAAACGAACATGGGAAAAGTAACACCAGAAGAAGAAAAACAAAGAGAAATGGAAATTGGACCTAACCGTTGTGCAATCAGATAATTTTTAAAAAGATAACTACTATTAGGAGGAATTTGAAATGGAAATAACAAAAGTATTAGATGCAAAAGGGCTAGCGTGCCCAATGCCGATAGTGAAAACTAAAAAAGCAATCAACGAATTAGAATCTGGACAAATTCTTGAGGTACATGCAACAGATCAAGGAGCTAAAAGTGACTTAACTGCATGGGCAAAATCTGGAGGACATGAGCTGTTAACAGATACAGAAGAAGACGGTGTTTTGAAATTTTGGATTAAAAAGGGCTAATAAAAAATTAGTAAGAGGCTTTGCTAAGGAATTGGGCTAAACGCTTCTTATAATGGCTAGGTCTGATTCTGGTTTAGCAAGCCTCCTTTTTCAAAAGGGGGGAAAAGATTATGGATTTTATGTTTATAGTGACAATATTTTTAATTGGATTTGTAGGATCATACGTATCTGGAATGTTAGGAATTGGTGGGTCAATCATAAAATATCCAATGCTTCTATATATACCGCCACTGTTAGGGTTAGCCGCATTTAGTGCACATGAGGTATCGGGAATAAGTGCTGTACAGGTGTTTTTTGCAACTATTGGTGGTGTTTGGGCATACCGCAAAGGTGGTTATTTAAATAAAACGTTGATTGGTTACATGGGGATTAGTATTTTAATCGGAAGTTTCATTGGTGGGTATGGTTCTAAACTATTGTCAGAGGGCGGTATTAATATTACGTATGGGACGCTTGCGTTAATTGCTGCTGTGATGATGTTTATTCCTAAAAAAGGAATCGATAATATTCCTTTGGACCAAGTGAAGTTCAACAAAAGTTTAGCAACTGTTTTGGCATTTATTGTTGGTATCGGTGCAGGTATTGTCGGTGCGGCAGGGGCATTCTTATTGGTACCGATTATGTTAGTAGTGTTAAAAATCCCTACTAGAATGACAATTGCTTCGTCTTTAGCTATTACATTTCTTTCCTCTATTGGTGCAACAATAGGCAAAATAACGACAGGACAAGTAGAGTACCTGCCAGCATTAATCATGGTAGTTGCTAGTTTGATTGCCTCACCACTTGGTGCAATGGCAGGGAAGAAAGTCAATACAAAAATCCTGCAAATCACCTTGGCTCTACTTATTGCAGGTACAGCAATTAAAATTTGGTTTGACATTCTATCATAAGAAATTTCTTGTGTGAAACTCATTTTTCCAAGGAGGTTGATCTTTTTTTAACCAAGAAATAATACCCTAGCCAGTATATCTTTTTGATTAAAAAAACACCTAAATTGTATAAGTATATTGCGCTTATGATTTAAGACTAATAGGGGAAAATAAGTACGAATGACAAGAGGCGAGAGTTTTGAAAGAAATTACTGCAAACGAATTAGCTGAGAAAGTAAAAGAAGGGAAAAAGCTAAGTATTATCGATGTACGTGAAGATGAAGAGGTTGCACAGGGTAAGATACCAGGTGCTAAGCATATTCCGTTGGGGCAATTACCAGAAAGATTGAAAGAAATTGATAAAGATCAGCACCATTATATGGTCTGTCGTTCTGGAGGTAGAAGCGGAAATGCCTGTGCTTTTCTAACCGACAAGGGGTATGACGTTACAAACATGCAAGGTGGCATGCTGGACTGGAAAGATAATGTGGAGTAAATAGCGTATGATTTAGATGAGCAATACAAATGGGGATAATGCAAGAGGGAGAGGGGGAAATCAGATGACTGATAAGAGGTTTAACCCGGAGCATGCTCATAAATTAATGAGTGACGAGAGGAAAGTACTGTTGCCTCCCAACAAGATAATAGAATATCTTAAGTTGGACCCTGATGATATTGTTGCAGATTTGGGGGCAGGGAATGGATATTTTACTATTCCTATTGCAACAGGTACAAATAATACAGTACACGCTGTAGATATTGAACCTAAAATG
Organism: Virgibacillus sp. DJP39; assembly: GCF_049310925.1. Lineage (NCBI taxonomy): Bacteria > Bacillati > Bacillota > Bacilli > Caryophanales > Bacillaceae > Virgibacillus > Virgibacillus sp. DJP39. Next base: position 5,281 of record NZ_JBMERP010000041.1, read on the forward strand.
CTCGATATGTTAAAAGAGTATGCTGCAAAGGAACAATTAGACAATATTAATTACGTTGTAAGTGATTTAGAAGATATTCAATTGGTTGATAGCTCGGTAAATAAAGTGATTGTCTCTTTAGTCATTCATGAAGTTGCCAATTTAGAAACTGCGCTAACTGAAATAAAACGAATTTTAAAGCCAGGGGGAGAATTACTTATGATTGAGTGGAAAGCTGTAGATACAGAATCAGGTCCACCGCTTCATGAACGAATATCTTCTGAAAAAATGCTTGAGCTTTTGAATACTATGAACTTTGAAGCTGAGGTTATTGACTTAAACCCCAAACACTACGCTGTCAAAGCAAGACGTTGAGGAGGGGATACAAATGAAAAGTATATGGGGAATGTTGTGACCGTCTCAGAAAGTAATGTTCCTGGCAGGAGCAGGGCTTGTCACCTTTTCAGGTATATCAAAATTTTTATGATTTAATACTTTATCAAGGAGGAATAGTATGTTCCATTATACAGTTGAAACAAATAAAAAGATGGAAGAAGCAGTTCAATCTTTGGAAGAAAGCCTAAAGAAAGAACAATTTGGGGTTCTGTGGCAGTTTGATATAAAAGCTAAATTACAGGAAAAAGGATTAGATTTCAATCAGCCATATCTGGTGCTTGAAGTATGTAATCCTAAAGAAGCTGAACGAGTGTTATCACAAAATCAAATGGTCGGTTATTTTTTACCTTGTAAAATTGTTGTTTATGAAGATGGGGGCAAAGTTAAAATTGGACTACCAAAACCAACTGCTTTAATCGAAATGGTTAATGATGAATCTCTTAAGGAATTTGCAGCAGATATTGAGAATAGGTTAATTAGCTGTATAGATCAAAGCATATAATGTTTATGATAGATAAATTAAGAACGATAGAGGTTGATTAAAAAACCTCTATCGTTCTTTTTAGGTAGTAAAGTATGTACTTTCTGCATAAGTGCAACGAAGGATTTTCTAATCTATTGTAAGTACATTCCTTTAGCAAGTGCATAGGATATTTATAAAATGTGAAGGGATTGAGAAAAATGTATTATGTTCCTTATATGTATCCATGTCAATGTCAACATCCTTATTATGTTAATGCACCAACTTATAACTATGAAAGACAGCCTGTTCATTGGGCTTCTCCTAATGAGGAAGAGCATGCAATCAGATTTAATGCTAATCGTTCTTCCAACAGTCATGAAAACGTACCTTTGACTGACTATGGGCCAAAACCATTTTTCATTAATATCAATGAATCAGCGAAGCAAAACGATACGTATCGTACAGCTTTGTGGACAGGAACACAGTTACAGCTAACTTTAATGAGCCTTGATGAAGGTGAAGATATCGGATTGGAAATGCACCCTGACGTTGATCAATTTTTACGTATTGAACAGGGACAGGGGATTGTTCGAATGGGTGAGAGTAAAGATTATTTAAACTTTGAAAGGAATGTCTATGATGACTCTGCAATCCTGATACCTGCTGGCACATGGCATAATCTAATCAATACAGGTACTGTACCACTAAAACTTTACTCTATATATGCTCCGCCTAATCACCCATTTGGTACTGTTCACGTTACCAAAGCCGATGCTGAGAGTCTATGGAAGAAAGCTAATAAAAGTCGAGGTTCCACCTATTCTAAGAAAATGATTTAGAGATTTATTTACACAATTTCTGTCAAACGGGGGTTTCGAGCACTATACATGGAAAAGCGCGCACCAAAGTAGATATTCGAGCACCAATTTTAATTTTCGAGCACCACACATGGAAAACCGAGCGCCAACTGATTGGCGCTCGATATCTGGTGTTTGGTGCTCGATTTTTGTCCCGCAGTGCGCGATTTTCGGCAATCGGTGCTCGATAAAATGTTCTCATTAAACTAAAAGGGCCAGATCACTATATATAGCAAGCAACCTGACCCCGATATAGTGTTATTCTTTTGGTTTTAAATCCTCAATTGAATCAATTTTCATATATTGAGGAACAACCATACCAATTTTTGCACCTGTTAAGTTTTCACCTAAATCTACAATATCTTCCTGATACTTTTCATAGAAAGAACCATGTGTTACAGGCAACCATGGGGCAAGCGATGCATCAGCTTCAGCGTTAGCTACAGCTTGAAACATAATTGCTGGGTCGACAGGTGTTAATGTTACATCATACCCTTGTTGTTCTAATACTGCCTTCATCACATTGCCAGAAGAACGTTCTGTATCCCACGGAGTAGATACTAATTCAATTGCTTTTCCATCTACCTTCTCTACGCCCTCAGTCCATTTGTCTACTTTATCCTGATTCTCTTCTATCCAATTACTTGCTGCATCCTCAAATGAGGAATCCCGTGCATCGAGCATTACAGCTTGCATATCTTCCGGCTTCCAATGAAAACGATCTAGTATTTTGTAGGCATTAGGCATATCCTCTTTTAAGCCTTTTCTTGTTATTGTATTTATGTTCTCTGTTCCACCAAATGTACCTTTTGGATCCTTTAAAAACTTTAAGTCATAAGAAGCGAATTTCCAGTGTGGAGTCCAACCTGTTACAATAATTGGTTCTTTGTTATCAATCGCCTCACCTAGTTCAGTTAACATACCTGCAGTTGAACCTTCCAGAAGTTTCCATCCTTCTAGATTTTTGTATTCCTTTAAAGTGTTTCTCGCAAGTGTCGTTGTTCCTGCTCCAGGCTCAATACCTGTAATCGTGTATTCTAAATCTTCACCTAAATTAGTAGTATCTTCTCCAACATTACCATTATCCTGTGACTCTTCTTCATTACCACAACCAGTTACAAGTAAAGAAAATGATAAGCCAAGAGCGATACTAAATGATTTTAAATTTAACACTATTCCGTTCCTCCTTCTAAATTGAAAAAGGACTATACATATTGGTATGCCCTAAATATTTCTACCTTAGTTTAAACATAACTAAATTATTCATACTCTTTGAAAACACATTTAAAATAATACAATAGATATAGTTTCCAGTAAAATTGGAAAAATCTCCGTATTATGGAATGTAAGATAGTAAAGGTTGGGTTTGATCACTTAGACTATATAATTCTTAGAAATAATCGTTTATATTCTGCATTACAAGATATTGACTAATTACTTTTTTTACTGATTTCTAAAAAATAAAAGAAGGAATACTATCACTTCCTGTCGAAAAGAAGATAAAGAAGGTAGTAGAGAATGTTAGCTCCGGAGGTATTATAGTGAATTCAAAGAAACACAAGCAATGGACCATTTTAGTAACGTCAGATGCGAATAAACGTGTGTATCAGCTGAAAATACCCAAGATAAGTGTAGGTATAGTTGGAGTTATTTTTGCTGCTTTATCTATTTCGTTGATTTTTTCGCAAATGATGGTAAAAGAAACAAGACAAGAAAATAAGCTTATTGCTTCAGAACTTGTGGAGGCAGACCAGGAAATTGAATCGAAGGATGATAATATAGCTTATTATAAAGCCGAGGCTCGTACATTAAATAGGCAAGTAACACGTCTTCAGGAACTGGAGCAGGAACTTGCAACGATGATTGCCTCACTGAATCCAAAGCATATCAATGCCAGCACTGGCGCAGGTCCAACTGGAGGACTAGAAATTCTCTCCTCAGACAATTCCTCAGAAGAAATAATTCAATCACCAGTCAGTGAATCAATTAGTAAAACAGAGACATTGAATGAAAGGTATAGAAGATTAGGTGGTTCTGTTCCTACACTAATTAATAGTTACCAGGATTCTATAGAAAACTTTAGCGAATTAAATAAAACACTTGATGCTACACCTACATATTGGCCGGCAGATGCTGAAAGGATAACGTCAAGATTTGGAAACCGATCTGATCCATTTACCACTAGAGGTGCTATGCATACTGGGATAGACATTGCTGGGTCTTATGGGACGGATGTATATGCAACTGCGGACGGCAAAGTAACAGGCGCAGGGCGTGAGGGTGGATATGGGAATTCAGTAGTGATTAAACACACATCCACATTAAAAACAAGATATGCACACCTCTCAAAAATCAATGTTGAAATGGGAGAGGAAGTAAAAAAAGGTGACGTTATTGGCTTAATGGGCTCTTCAGGCAGAAGCACAGGAGTACATTTACATTATGAAATCATACATAATAATGTACCAATTAACCCGTATAAATATATGACTTTTATGGATAGATTTTTAAATTAATAAATTAAGGCAGGTTGGCTAAATGAAAAATAAAAAGCAGAAACAATTGGAAGTTTTAGACACTGTTATTGGTGCAATGACATCACTCGAAGGAAAGTTAAAAACGGAGGGTAGTATGCGTGTAGAAGGGAAGGTTGAAGGAGAAATTTGCTGCTCTGGCGACTTAACTGTGGGTATAGAAGGTGTCGCTGAAACCAAAGTAACTGTGAGAAATATAATTGTTGCTGGAACAATAATAGGTGATGTAACTGCGTCTGGAACGGTACATATCGAATCAACTGGAAAATTACACGGAAATATTCAAATGAAATCTTTTATAATCGATGAAGGTGGAGTTTTTGAAGGTAAAAGTAATATGATTGATCATCATGATGACCGAAAAAAAGAGAAGGATAAGGTTTTAGAAGAAGTAGCTGAGTAAACTAAAATTATTTATGAAGAATATCGGTGAACCTTTGATCTGTTTTTTGATTGAAGGTTCTTTTTAGCAGGTAAGAAAGTATAAATCCTTTCTTACTGCATAAATGCAACTAAGGCCGGGCGATAAGTCAAGTTTTCTAAAATTCGAAATTAGTAGTGCATTTGATCTGTGGTACAATTAATCATATAGTAATCACTATATTTAATACTATGGGATAAAGCTTTTCGTAAAATTATTAACTAGGAAAACTGAAGTAAAATAGCACTAAACCTGAAAGGACAGATAACGTATGTCTGAAAAATTAGATTTATCGAGTTTTGAAAAGAAACTTGAAGTTAGAAATATTAAAATAGATGATATAGAACAGATTTTAGAATTACAAAAGATCTGTTTTCAGAATATGGACCCATGGAAGCGAGAGCAGCTGGAAAGCCACTTAGAGACTTTTCCAGAAGGGCAGTTTTGTGTGGAATATGATGGGAAGATTATTGGAAGCAGCTCTAGTCTGATTGTTAATTTCGATGAATATGATGATCGGCATACATGGGATGACATTACGGATGAAGGATATATTACAAATCATGATCCGGAGGGTTACAATCTGTATGGAATAGAGGTAATGGTTGACCCGGAATTCAGGGGTATGAAAATTGGTAGAAGACTCTACGACGCTAGGAAAGATTTGGCTAGAGAGCTAAATTTAAAAAGCATTATTATCGGTGGACGAATTCCAAATTATCATAAATATAAAGACCAGTATTCGCCTAGAGAATATGTTGAAGAGGTTAGTTACCAAAATGTTTATGACCCTGTGTTAACATTTCAGATTATGAATGGGTTTATCGTGATGCGAATTAACCCAGGATATTTACCGGATGATGAAAAATCATTACAATATGCAACATTGATGGAATGGAATAACATTGAGTATCGGGCAAAGACGAAGCGGCATTTCAAGACAGCGTACCCTGTTAGAATAACCGTAATTCAATATATGATGAAAAGCATTGATTCATTTGAGGAGTTTGCAAAGCAGGTTGAATATTACGTTGATGTTGCGTATGATTTCGGATCGGATTTTGCTGTATTCCCAGAAATATTCACGACACAGTTGATGTCATTCCTGGAAGAAAAGGTTCCGTCAAAAGCAATCCGTAAACTAACGGAGTATACGGAGGATTATATTGAGCTCTTTACCAATCTAGCCGTGAAATATAATGTAAACATCATCGGTGGTTCACACTTTGTGGAAGAAGATGACCATGTCTACAATATATCTTATCTATTCCGAAGAGATGGAACGATTGAAAAACAATATAAAATTCACGTAACCCCAAATGAGAAGAAGTGGTGGGGAATTAAACCGGGTGATGCGGTTAAAGTGTTTGACACCGATTGTGGTAAAATTGCGATCCAGATTTGTTATGATATTCAATTCCCAGAACTTACACGATACGCAGTTGACCAGGGAGCAAATATTATCTTTGTTCCGTTCTGTACCGATGATCGACAAGGATATTTACGCGTTCGATACTGTGCACAGGCTCGTGCCGTGGAAAACCAGGTATACACCGTTATAGCTGGAACTGCCGGTAACTTAACGCAAGTGGAAAATATGGACATTCAATATGCTCAATCAGGTATATTTACGCCATCCGATTTTGAATTTTCCCGTGATGGAATTGTTGGAGAGTGTAATCCGAATATAGAAGCAGTTGTTGTTGGCGATGTAGATTTGGAAATTTTAAGGAGACAAAGAAAGTCTGGTACAGTAAGACAGTTACGCGACAGACGCAGAGATTTATTTGAAGTAAGATATAAGAAGAACGATACAGTATTATAAATTCCTAATTAATTTAAGTGCCTGTTACTCGAAACTATTCTGAATATTCCCGGGTGGCGGGCACTTGTTTAATTATCGAGCACCAAATTTGATTTTCGAGCGCCGACCAAGTGAAACCGAGCACCAAACTAAATTTTCGAGCACCAACCCCTAAAAATCGAGCACCATCTGAGTGGTGCGCGATTTTTAGGGGTTGGTGCTCGATTTTCGCTCATCGCCGCTCGATAATAACGCTTCATTTATCATCCATTAAAAAAGGCTACTTCCACAAACATACTACTTAAGGAATTTGAAAAATCATGCTAATCCCCATAACAATCACCAACCCGGATAGAAGCCGATTTATGGATACGCCTTTCATTTTTTTCGAGAGGATGGCTCCTGCTTGGGCACCTACAAGCACACCTATACCACTCCAGATTACGATGGGCCATTGTACCAGTCCATCTGCAATAGAAGGGAGTAGGCCAACCAGCGAATATAAGGCAAGAGAAAAGATAGAAGTGGCTGTGGCAGTTTTAATAGAGAAGCGGAACCCGTAAATTAAGATTGGCACCAGTAGCCATCCACCTCCAATTCCGAAAAAAGAAGAAACAATCCCAAGAAGTCCCCCGATCCCTAGTAGATTCCATAGATTGATAGTAGGTCCGACTTGTTTTTCCTGTTGTTCATTGGTGGCTGCAGCTTTCTCTGTCCTGGATGGTTTCTTTAAACTTAAAAATATACCAAGGCCGATTAGAAGAATGGCGAAGAGGCTATAAAACACAGTATCTGAACTATATTTAACCAATCCTGCACCGATAAACGTCCCTGGAAAAGCTCCAAGGGCAAGTATCGCCCCAGCCCAAAGAAATACGCGCTGTTGTTTCAACAATATAGGCAAACCGGCTGCGGCGTTTAGGAATACAACTGCCAGACCTGTAGCGGAGGCAACAGCTGGGGAGATATCATAAAACATTAATAATACTGGGACAAACAAAAAGCCGCCACCCGCACCTATAATTGTTCCGTATGTACTTGTTATAAAACCCAATAGAATCAATGCTGAGATTATCAAATTTCTTCACCTGACCTAACTTTTATCACAAAAAATTTTTCCTTTACTCTAGTATGTGGATAAGACACAACAAATAAAAGACTACCACAGAGAACAGAGATTTTTATCCGAACCTCTGCAGTAGCCTTTAAATAAAAATTACTTAAACCAGTTTATCGGCGCAGGCTTTGTGTTTTGGAAGATATGTTTAACTTCTGTATATTCTTCAAGACCGTGTTTACCTAATTCGCGGCCAATCCCTGATTGTTTGTATCCACCCCAGGGTGCTTGGGCGAAATAAGGGTGAAAGTCGTTAATCCATACGGTTCCCATACGAAGTTCAGCAGCCACTTCATTAGCTTTGAGCGTATCTTCTGTCCAGACTGCGCCTGCTAATCCATAGATGGAGTCGTTAGCTAATTGGATAGCTTCATCTTTAGTAGTAAAACGTTCCACAGTTATTACAGGGCCAAATATCTCTTCCTGGACAATCTTCATATCTGTTGTGCAATCTGTGAATATTGTTGGCTCATAAAAGAAGCCGTTTTGTAATTCAGGCGAATCAGGGCGTTTTCCACCTATTAATAAGTTCGCTCCTTGTTGTTTTCCAATCGCTACGAGGCTTTCCACCTTTGCACGATGCTCTGCTGAAATGATTGGTCCAGAATGAGTTGTTTCGTCAAATCCATTTCCAAGTCTGATGTGTTTTACCCGTTCAGCTAACTGGGATACAAACGAGTCGTGGATTTTGTCTTCAACAATTAACCTGGAGCCTGCAGAACATACTTGACCTGCATGAAAATAGGCGGCATTAAGCGCCTGATCCAACGCTGTCTCCATATTAGCATCAGCAAAAACGACATTTGGATTTTTGCCCCCAAGCTCTAAAGCAATGTTTTTCATGGTATCGGCTGCTGCTTTCATAATTTTCTTTCCGGTATGAATGCCTCCAGTGAATGATACTAGGTCCACTTGGACATTATCGACCAACTCCTGGCCAACAGTATGTCCAGCACCTAATACTAAATTAAATACACCCTTTGGTATTCCGGCTTCTTCTATTAACTCAGTAACCTTTATAGTAGTAAGTGGGGTGATTTCGCTTGGCTTCAATACCACTGTATTACCGGCTGCTAGTGCAGGCGCAATTTTCCAGGAAGCCTGCAGAAGCGGATAATTCCATGGGGTAATTTGAGAGCATACACCAACTGGTTCGCGAACAACCTTGCTTGAAGAGTTTGGGATGGGTGATTCGATTACTTCCCCACCATCCTTGTCAGCTAATCCAGCATAGTAGCGAAATACTCCCGCGATATCATCCATATCTACACGACTTTCTACTATTGTTTTTCCGGTATCCAACGTCTCAAGCTCGGCTAGTTCTTCTTTGTCGCGTTCAATAAAACCGGCAACCTTAAATAAAAGATTTCCACGCTCTGTGGCAGGTGTACTTTTCCAACTCCCGCTGTCAAAAGCATTCCGTGCAGCTTGGATGGCTTCTCGAGTTATTGTTTTGTCACCTTCAGCTACTGTAGCAATAACTTTCTGGTTGTAGGGGTTAATAATATCACGCGTTTGATCATTCTGTGGTTGGATCCATTCACCGTTGATAAACATCTTTTTTATATCCATGAAGATTCCTCCTGGTTATCTTTTAATCTTAGAAATCCATTTAAGTTAAAATAGACTGGTACTATGCTTAGGTTGGACCTTGGATTTAGGATCAATGTATGCCTTGGCATGATTGATAGCTATCGGACCCTCACCGAACCCTAATGCAATAAGGTTTACTTTCCCTTCATGGGTGGTAATATCGCCAGCAGCATAAATACCTTCAATATTTGTTTCCATTTTTGAATTAACTACAATAGACTTTTTTTGTAACTCCAATCCCCATTCTTGAATAGGGCCAAGGTTTGATTTGAATCCGTGACTAACAATAAGTGAGTCAATGTCCAAAGTTTTTCCTTCAGTTTTATCCTTATCCGTAATTTCGGCTTGTTTCAGTTCACCATTTTCACCTGACAGGGAACTAATTACATAAGGGGTAGTTAATGTAACGGAGGAAGCGTTTAATTGTTCGATACTTTGTTCGTGGGCACGAAACTTTTCACGTCGGTGTACCAATGTAACTTCCTGGGCAATAGCTTCTAGAGTTAATGCCCAGTCAACAGCTGAATCTCCTCCACCTGAAATTAAAACCTTTTTGTCTCTAAATGTTTCAATATCAGTGACACTGTAATGTAAGTGAAGACCTTCGTATTCTAAGGCATTGTCAATGGGCAGACGCTGTGGCTGGAAAGCTCCAACTCCACCTGTGATTATAACTGTCTTTGAAAAATAAACACCCCTCGTTGTTGTAATTTGGAATAGTTTTTCTTCCAACTTTTCAACTTGTGATACAGTTGTATCCAGAGATACGCTGGGATTAAAAGCTAAAGCTTGTTCCTCAAGTTGCTTAACTAACGTCTTGGCTTTTACGTTTGGAAAGCCGGCCACGTCATAGATGTACTTTTCTGGATACAGTGCGGTCAATTGACCACCCAGTTCTGGTAGACTTTCAATTAGATGTATATCCATGCCACGCATACCTCCATAGAAAGTCGCAAATAATCCTGCGGGACCTCCTCCGATAATAGTCGTGTCATGAACGTGCTGTTCATGATGCACAAAATCACTCCATTTAGTTATTTCATTATTTATATACGATCACATAATCATCTTCAATCTTGACAGGGAAGCTAGGTAGTTTATGTTTTGGATTGGCAAGCATACGGCCATCATCCTTAACATCAAACTCCCGTCCATGCCAAGGACAACGGAGAATTTCACCTTCCTGACAGAATGTATATTCACCTGGTTCATCAGATTGTGGTGCTCCACATAGTTTACCTTTGGCCAAGGGGCCGCCCTGGTGGATGCATTTATTGGTAAAGGCGTAAAATTCTTCGTCCAGCGTTTTGCAAACTACAATAGAAATTCGTCCAAGTTGAGCTTCTCGTAATTCTCCTGGTTCCATATCATTTATGTGACAGATTGTTTGTTGCATCATTTGTAACCCTCCCGCTATTTCAATTTTGGATAGAATGCACGTGCGTTTTCAGAGAATATCTTTTTCTTTAAATCTGGGTCCAGGTTTGGTAAGGACCGATGCGGTGAATCAAAATCCCAGTGTGGGTAATCTGTTGCAAAGCAAATCATTTCCTCTGAGCCCATTTGATCAATTACCGATAGAAAATCCTTTTTATTTAATTCTTCTGATGGTTGGGTGCAAAACCGAACATGTTGTTTCATAATATCGCTTGGCTTCCTTTTAATCCATGGTACTTCGTGACGAAGGTCATTGTATTGTTGGTCAAGTTTCCACATCAAATGAGGTACAAAAGTAAAACCGCCTTCAATCATCATAAGTTTAAGGTTCGGGAACTTCTCGAAGACACCATTAAAAATCATGTTTGTCACCATCATCATGTGCGATGTCGGCAGAAGGCTGTGCCATTCTATAAAGTATCTCGGCCATTTACCGTAATAGGTTGGTGGTTCATTATGATGCATTCCAATCATTAAATCATGTTTTTCAGCAGCCGCAAATATCGGGTGGTAATAAGGATCGCCCCACATCTTATCATCGATAGGTAATAAAATTTGAACCATTTTAGGATGTGAACCAACTCTTTCTATCTCACGAACTGCTCCACTTGGATCCTCAGCATTAATGTGCACAGAACCATAAAGGCGTTCGTCTTTTTCTAACCAGTTCTCTATTTCCCAGTCATTATAAGCTGAGGCTAGTGCTGTAGCCATCTCATACCAACCGTGCATGGATGATGGTGAAGGATCAAGTGCCCCGGTCAAAATACCATATTCATGACCAATATCATCAAGCAGTTGTTCCTGCATAAAGGGCAGATTTGATCCCGCAATTCCGCCACCTGGTGGTCTAGCGTCGGCTCGATTAACCCCCGCTACAGAAGGCTGGGTATAGGGCAAATGTTTTTCTTGAATCCAATTTGCATCTTCTATATACCTTCTGTAGGGATTATCTAAATACTTGAACAAATCTTTATACCTGACACTTTCGTGGATATCAACGTCTATAATTTTCTTTTTTGGTGTCTGATTGTTGTTATTCATACTAAGTCCCCCAGTTTGTTTCTTGTATTTCAAACTATAGCAGTGTTTCTATTTGCTCCCAAACCCGAAAAACCGCTGTGAGTGATACTGAGTGGCATTGAGTGACCTCAGTACCCTTCAGTAACGATCAGTGATACAAATGCGCATTTTTAAAATTTTTAAAATTGTTTGCCCGGAGATTGAAATGGATAATGTCAGGTTTGGTGATTAGATATATGACTGTTGTGGATAGGTTCTGAATAACAGCAAAGACTACTAGAGTCGGGAGAGGGGTAACTTCTCTTGAGGGGAGATCTGCTCTTAGACCTTGGTGACAGGCACTTGTTAATTTCGAGCACCAACCAGGATTTTCGAGCACCACCTATGATGAACCGAGCACCAAACAAAATTTTCGAGCACCAACCAAAGAAAACCGAGCACCAACCAAGTGACGCACGATTTTCAGGGTTTGGTGCTCGATTTTTGCTGACAGTGCTCGATTTAAGGCGTGGGTGCTCGATAAAATATCGTCAATAGCCAGGTTTTCTCAAAACCCAGCTTAATTGAAAAAATCCCCGTTAAGGGACCAGGTCAATCTTGAGGTTATCTGGTTTACATATACCAAACATCGTTATTTGTTGAGGAAATGGCAACTGCACCAGCTTGTAATGCTGTAACCACGTCTTCTTTATCACAAACTAGTCCACTTGCGATAATAGGGGTGTCTATTTTGTCTTTGACCCATCCAATGGCTTTTGACATGCCACCTGGTAGAATTTCGATAAAGTGAGGGTTTGAATTTGCGATTTGTTTATCGATGCTGCGAAATGACATGGAATCGACTAAGAAAAATCGGTGAATGGTGTAGAAACCGTAATTTCTCGCGGCATGAACCATCTGGGCTTTTGTGCTGATAATACCGTCAGCGTTGGTGTTTTCTTTCAAGAATTGGAGGCTTATTTCTTTATTGGATGTTCCTTCTAGTAAATCCACATGAACAAAGGCAAGCTTGTTATGATCTTTGACTTTATTGACAACACTAGCAATATTAATAATATCACTATTTAGTATAAATATAATATTACAGTCTGTATTAACAGCTTCCTCAAGTCCTTTTTTGTCTTTGACTGAGGCGATGATTGGATTTTCTTCTAGAGCTTGTCTAATCTTGTTATCACTCATAAAAATCTCCTTATCTAATTTAGTCCTTTTATTATTATATAGTAGATTCGTCCCGAATAAAAGGTTAACTGGTTAGTGACCGTAAGCTGAAGCGGTTATAAGTAGGTGTTTTGTATCTATTCATTGGAAGTAAGGCTTGGTTATAAGCCAAGTTTTCTATTCCAAAAAGATAGAATATTAGAATCAATAAGTTGACAGTTACACAGGGTAACCATATACTAGTATCAGTTAAAGTTACTAGAGTCGAGAGAAAAGTAACTTCCCTTGGGGGAAGTATGCTTTTCTCTCTTTTTTCGTAAATTAATCGAATTTAAAGGAGGGAAGAAAGGAGTTATGAATACGACAGATTTTAACATGAATTTCTTCTCATTAAAGGGTCAGACCGCTATTGTAACGGGTGGAAATACGGGGCTTGGTAGAGCGTTTTCACTTGCTTTGGCAAAGGCAGGAGCTAATTTATTTATACCAAGTCTAGCAGATGATGATGGTACTACGAGAAGGTTAATCGAAAATGAAGGCGTCCAAATGGAATTTATGCAGGTGGACATTACACAGGATGGAGCGGCTGAGCGCATAATAGAAGAATGTACCGAGTCGATGGGATCAGTTGATATCCTGGTTAACAGTGCAGGTCTTAACAAAGTAGCTGACTTTGAGGATTTTGGCAGGGATAAGTGGGATTCGATGATAGACGTTAATCTGACAGCTGCTTTTGAAATTAGTCATTTTGCAGCAAAGAAAATGATTTCAAACCGGCGTGGGAAAATTATTAATGTATGCTCTATGTTTTCTTTTCATGGAGGAAAGGGTTCCCCAGCTTATGCAGCCAGCAAGCATGGTCTAGCCGGATTAACAAAGGCTTATTGTGATGAACTTGCAGCTTACAATATACAGGTTAATGGTATCGCACCGGGGTATTATGCTACTGATCTCACCCAGGGAACGAGAAAAGATCCGGAAGCAAATCGCAGAGTATTAGACCATACGCCTGCAAACAGGTGGGGAGAACCGGTAGACCTAATGGGAGCTACTGTATTCTTAGCTAGTAAGGCTTCTGATTACGTAAACGGCCATATTTTAGCAGTTGATGGTGGCTATCTCGTTCGCTAGAGCTTGACAAGTAAATTCAAACTGCAAAGGGAATGAGATTTCGAAATGACTCAAAAGTATATTATCGGAGTAGATGGCGGTTCACAGAGTTCAAAGGTAATCATCTACGACCTGAAGGGAAATAGTGTTAGTACAGGAAAACAAATGCTCAAGCCTATGAGCTTGCCGAATCCAGGTATAGCCGAGCATCCTGACGATGATCTTTGGGAATCACTTATTTTAGCATTTAAAGAAGCCATGGTGGGTTTTCCTGGTAAAAAGGAAGATATTATCGGAATCGGACTTTGTACGATTCGGTTCTGTCGATGCCTGCTAAAGGAAGACGGGACCCTTGCCTCCCCAGCCATTAGCTGGATGGATGAACGGGTATCAAAGCCTTATGTACATACAAATCCTGAAGTCTCGTTTGTCACTACTTCATCGGGATATATTACACACAGATTAACTGGCAATTTTAACGATTCAGCTGCTAACTACCAAGGAATGTGGCCGATTGATACGGATACGTGGGACTGGAGTAAGGATGACAAAGTTTTCGACCAATTTAACATTCCTCGTGACATGCTGTTCACTCTCCAAAATCCAGGGACTATTTTAGGTCATATAACTAAAGATATAGAAGAGAAATTAGGCATTCCTTCTGATATCCCAGTAGTTGCCACCGCAAACGATAAGGCTGTCGAAGCACTAGGCGCGGGCTTGTTATCAGAGAATAAAGCACTTATTTCCTTAGGCACCTATATAGCAGGAATGATTCATGGTCAGGAGAATGTAACTGACTCGGAAAAGTTTTGGACTAATTTTGCTGCAATTCCTGAAAGATATCTATATGAAAGCAATGGAATACGGCGCGGCATGTGGACCGTGAGTTGGTTTAAAGAGCTTTTCGGTGAAGGATTAGTACAACAGGCAAAAGAACGTAATATTTCCCCAGAGGAACTTTTAAATCAGGAAGCTGTGGAGTCTGTTCCAGCTGGAAGTGATGGGCTGATGACAGTGCTCGAATGGCTCGCACCATCTGAAGAACCATTTAAAAAAGGTATGATGATAGGTTTTGACGGGCGCCATACCAGAGCACATATGTATCATTCGATTTTGGAAGCTATTGCTTTAACAATGAAGGCGAATATGGACGCAATGTGCAAGGAAATGAAAACGGAGCTTAAGGAAATCGTACTAACAGGTGGAGGTTCAAACAGCGACTTGATGATGCAAATCTTTGCAAATGTGTTTGGTCTTGCGACAACCCGAAACATCGTTAATGGCTCTGCTAGCCTTGGTTCAGCTATTAGTACTACTGTTGCCCTTGGTATCTATTCTACCTTTGAAGAAGCAGCTGAACAGATGGTTGATGTGCGGGATACGTTCACTCCCGAGCAGGACAAGCATGTATTCTATAATCGAATGAATCAGGAAGTCTATCAGCATATTACAGCATACACAGATGGAATCTTAAAAAAGGCACATTCCTTTTTCCGTTAATGGATTTACCTAGTAAAAGAGCAGAATAATAGATCCATAAAAATTATTGTTTATCAAAGGAGTTTAATCATGGGATTATCAAGAGAACAAATTGTTAGCGATATAAAATCAATACTGCCAGGTGAACAAATTATTACCGATGAAGAAGTTTTACAAGAGAATAGTGTAGATCGCTTCAGAAAATATGAAACTATTCATGGAGTATACTCACAGCCACTTCCGGCGGCTGTTGTGAAGGTGAAAAGTGCTGAGGAAATATCTCGAATTCTTCAATACATGAATGATAACAATATCAATGCTGTTCCAAGGACAGGTGGGTCTGCAACAGAGGGTGGACTTGAGACAGCTGTTGAGAACTCACTAGTCATTGATGGATCAGCAATGAATGAAATCGTAAGTATAGACGCTTATAATATGCTCGCGACCGTAAAATGTGGTGTACCTTTGGAAGAACTTGAGGATAAATTGAGGGAACAAGGCTTAACGACAGGACATTCTCCACAATCCAAACCTTTAGCACAAATGGGTGGACTAGTTGCAACACGAAGCATTGGGCAACTCTCAACGTTATACGGTGGGATTGAAGACATGGTCGTTGGGCTGGAAGCTGTCTTTCCTAATGGAGAAATCACAAAAATTAAAAATGTTCCAAGACGTGCAGCTGGACCAGATATCAGGCACGTAATTATTGGTAATGAGGGGGCGCTTTGCTATATTACCGAAGTAACGGTAAAAGTTTTTCAATATCAGCCGAAAAATAACCATTATTATGGTTACGTCCTGGATAATATGAAAACTGGGTTTGAAATTCTGAGGGAGGTCATGGTACAAGGCTATCGTCCATCAGTTGCGCGTCTCTACGACCCTGAAGATGGAGCTGATCACTTTGATTTTTCAAAAGGTAAATGTGTACTAATCTTTATGGCGGAAGGCCCTAAAGTTATTGCAGAAGCAACTGGTAAAGCAATCGAAGCTATCGTAGCTCAATATGAGGAATGTGAAGCCGTTGAGAGCCGATTAATACAGGACTGGTTTGAAAGCTTAAATTGGGACCCAGCCAAGGTCATTGAAGAACGAAAAGAAATCAAAGAAACCAACAACATTGGTTTTACAACCGAAGTGTCAGGTTTATGGGGAGAAATCAATGAAATTTATGAGAAATGCATCAAAAGAATTCGTGAAGAAATTCCTAATATCACGATGCTTGGAGGCCACTCTTCCCACAGCTACATGAATGGTACCAATATGTACTTCGTTTACTATTATGATTTAGTGGATATCAAACCCGAAGAAGAAATCACGAAATATCACTATCCAATCAATAAAATCATCGTCGAAGAAACGGTTAAGGCAGGAGGTTCCATGGTTCATCATCACGGTGTTGGAAAACATAGAACCCCATGGATTAAAGAAGAGTATGGATCTTCTTACTATATCCTGGAAACTCTGAAGAAAGCTTTTGATCCAAAAGGGATTATGAATAAAGGAACTATTTTTCCAAAAGAAGACTAAATGAGAAATGTAATTGAGTGTAGTTATTCAGCATTTCTGCACTCTGTTACACAAGTATATATTCAGGTGAAATTCGACAATCAACCCATTAATCGACAATTACCCAGTTGAATAGACTGTAATTAGCATGTAGTGTATATATAGTAATGGTGTTGGAGTATATGAATTGGTATAGCAATTTTTTATAGCTAAAGATTAAAATCAACTATTGCTGCTAAGGGGGGTGTAAATATGGCCGATTTTATAAATTATGTTATAGATGACTGGGAAAACATTCTTTCATATTCTTTAGAACATCTCCAACTTGTAGGAATTGCACTCGTAATAGCAATCTTAATTGCTATCCCGTTGGGTATTTATTTAACAACGAATGATTACCTTGCCGAGACTATTCTGCAAGTAGCTTCTATTATCATTACTATACCGAGTATTGCACTGTTCGGTATTATGATTCCAATTCTTTCTACTATTGGACAAGGGATAGGATTCCTGCCTGCATTAATTGCATTGGTACTTTATTCACAATTACCGATTATTCGCAATACCTACACAGCAATTCAAAATGTTGATCCTAATATAAGGGATGCAGCAAAAGGTATAGGAATGACTACTTTTCAGCGATTGATGAAAGTAGAAATACCAAATTCTATGCCATTAATAATGGCAGGGATAAGAACTGCTACAGTGCTCAATATTGGAATTGGAGCAATAGCCGCATTTATTGGTGCAGGTGGATTAGGTGTCCTCATTAACTCAGGAATTAGCCGAGGGAATGACAATATGATTATGGCAGGTGCCGTTTTCGTTTCCATATTGGCTTTGTCTGCAGATTTTATACTTAAATTCATTCAAAACCGCATTACTCCGAAAGGAATAAAATAGAAGAAAGAAGGTGAACCTCATTGATAGATTTCAAAAATATATCCAAAATTTACAATGGAAATGTCAAAGCGATTGATGATATATCGTTGACAGTGGAAGAAGGTGAATTTGTCATTCTTCTTGGACCATCCGGTTGTGGAAAAACGACGCTTCTTCGGATGGTGAACCAACTGGAATCCATATCAGAAGGTGAGATTTCTATCCAGGGTCAAAATGTTAAAGAGATGGATAAAATCAAAATGAGACGAAATACGGGTTATGTTATTCAAAGCAATGGTTTATTTCCAAATATGACGATTGAAGACAATACAATGATTGTTCCGGATTTACTTGGATGGGATCGCAAGAAAAAAAGAGATCGTTTCAACTACCTCATGGATTTTCTTGGCCTAAACCCGGATGAATATCGTAAGCGCTTTCCTCACGAACTATCTGGCGGGCAGCAGCAACGGATTGGGGTGGCCCGTGCCATGGCGGCTGATCCTCCTGTAATGCTTATGGACGAGCCGTTCGGTGCTCTTGATCCAATCATCAGGGAAAAGGTTCAGGATGAATTTTTATCAATCCAAAGAGAAGTCAAAAAAACAATACTTTTTGTTAGTCATGACATCGATGAAGCTGTTCGTATGGGGGATAAAATCGCTTTACTTAAAAGTGGCAGCATTATGCAATATGATCGCCCGACTGACATGCTGATTCAACCTAAAAATGAATTTGTTTCGAACTTCGTAGGGAAAGACAGGGTTCTGCGCAGCATGTCTTTATACACTGTACAGAATCTGGTGGACAGGTTTAGTTTAAAAAACAAAGAAGACACCATTCTTGACACGAAAGAAATTTCTATCCATACCTCTCTCCGGGTTGCCATATCCATGTTACTCAATCAGGAAGCTGATCAATTAGTTATTGTGAATGATGCAGATGAAGTTCAAGGGAGTTTAACATTTGATTTAATTGAGAAATTTCTTCGCTTAGAGGTAAAAGGTGAATAAGGAGGAAAAGTAGAGATGAACTCAAAAAAAATGATTGCTATCATTATTCGTGTCATCCTTTGGGCCCTCGTCATTTCCTTTTTTTGGTGGGCTATCAGTGAAAATATGTTTGGGAAGATTTTCGAAGAACCAACTAAATTCATGGGACTTCTGAAACAGCATTTAAGCTTAGTCGGTATATCTGCTGGATTGGCAATCCTGACCTCTGTACCTGTGGGTATTCTAATTACCCGCCCCCGGTTTCGGAAATCGGAATGGCTTATTGTCAATATAGCCAACCTGGGACAAACCATCCCAAGTCTTGCTGTGCTGGCTTTAGCGATGGGGTTTTTGGGAATTGGAATGAAAGCGGCTGTTGTGGCACTCTTTATTTATTCTCTTTTGCCGATCCTGCAGAATACTATTGCCGGTCTTGATTCCGTAAATGCAGATATGAAAGATGCAGCACGGGGGATGGGACTGACGCCTTTACAGATCTTATTTCGAATCGAACTGCCTAGTGCCTCCGCTTCAATTATGGCAGGAATTCGTACAGCAGTCGTTTTAAATATAGGTACTGCCGCGCTGGCTTATCTAATCGGTGGCGGTGGTTTAGGCGTATGGATTTTTACAGGGATTCAATTATTTGATAATCAAACACTGATTTCTGGGGCAGTTCCCGTCACGTTATTAGCAGTAATAGTGGATTATGGATTCCGCGCAGTTCAATATTTATTGGTACCGAAAGGAATTCGACTAGCGCGTAAGGCAGCTATCGATTCAATATAATTAATTATTAGGAGGAATTTATATGAAAAAGGTATTAACTTTAGCTATGGTATTTATGTTATCCCTAAGCGTTTTGGCAGCTTGTGGTGATGAGGAAAAAAGTGTAACAGTAGGGGCAAAAAACTTTACTGAACAGTTCTTATTGTCTAAAATGGCAATCCTAATGCTCGAAGACAATGGTTATTCAGTCGATGAGAAAAGCAACTTGGGAAGTTCAGCTTTACGTCAAGCTCTTGAGAACAAACAGGTAGATTTGACTTGGGACTATACAGGTACTGGTCTTGTTACGTACATGGGGGAAGAACCAATTGCGGATAAACAAGAAGCCTATAAGACTGTAAAGAAACTGGACATGAAGCGTAACAATATTTACTGGACCAATTTATCTGATGTTAATAACACGTATACAATAGTCATGAAGAAGGAACAAGCTGATAAACTAGGAATTAAGAGTATTGCAGACCTTGCCGATTACGTAAACAACAATCCAGGAGAACTTACTTTTGGAACAGATGCTGAATTTGCAAACAGACCTGATGGGTTACCAGGTGTAGAAGAAGCATATGGTTTTGATTTTAAAGGCGACAACATTGCTGAAATGAGTTATGGCCTACAGTACGAAGCGTTAAATAATGGAGAAGTCGACGCAGCAGTTGGTTTCGCTACTGACAGCCGAATCCGTGAGTATGATCTCGTTAACCTTGAGGATTCAAAAAGCTTTTTTCCATCGTATAATGCGGCAATTGCCATGACGAAAGAAACCAATGAAAACTATCCAGAGATAGAAGAAATTCTAAAGCCTTTATCTGAGCAATTAGACAGTGAAATTATGCGTGAACTGAATTACCAAGTAGACGTTGAAGAAAGAACTGTAGACGACGTTGCTAAGGAATATCTTGAGAAAAATGGTTTGTTAACTGGTGAATAGATAATAAGTGATTGGAATATTTTAGAATTATTCAAGTTTAAGCTAATCACCTTACCAATGTAGAACAGATGGGTGGTTAGCTTTTTATATTGTTAAGACCTCGAAAAAAGCATAATTCGACAGAAAAGTACAAATGTTGTTGTATGAATAAATTTTTCCGCAAAATTTGTATAAACAGTATATACTGTATAAAAGAAATTGGTTATGTTATAGTATTAATATTGTATGTATTAACTAGTTATTTTGAATAATTGGAATGCATACCTAAAAAAGGGGGGTACTAAACATGGAAGACTTTGCGCTCTCAGGTGCTACTTGGTTTTGGTTATTTGTACCTATGCCAATATTACTTATTTTATCAACTATTACATTATTCACAGACAGGGGAGAAAAGTAAACAATGGATACGGCTACGTTAATAACGTTTATCGTTTATTTAGTAGGTATGCTTGCAATTGGGGTTGTAGCATATCGTTTAACAAGTAATTTATCAGATTATGTTCTAGGTGGAAGAGGATTAGGACCAGGTGTTGCGGCATTAAGTGCTGGTGCATCAGATATGAGTAGTTGGTTACTACTAGGTTTACCAGGTGCAGTTTACGCATCAGGTTTAGGTGGAGCTTGGATTGCAGTAGGACTTGCAATCGGTGCATATTTAAACTGGCAATTCGTTGCTAAACGTCTGAGAGTTTATACTGAAGTTTCTAATGACTCAATTACAATTCCGGACTTTTTAGAAAATCGTTTCCGCGATACATCTCACTTATTACGTGTTATTTCTGCAATTGTAACTTTGATATTCTTCACTTTCTATACTTCATCAGGAATGGTTGGTGGCGCAAAATTATTTGAAGCGTCATTTGGCCTATCATACGATCAGGCACTTTGGATCGGCGCAATTGTAATCGTTTCTTATACATTCCTAGGCGGATTCCTAGCTGTAAGTTGGACAGACTTCGTGCAAGGTATTCTAATGTTTGTAGCATTAATAGTCGTTCCAATTCGTGCTATTGCTGTCGTTGGTGGTTGGGACGCAACTATCGATGCAGTAGGTAACATTTCACCAGGACACATAAATATGGTGGCTGGTGTCGGAGCAATAGGAATTTTATCTTCATTAGCATGGGGGCTAGGTTACTTTGGACAGCCTCATATTCTCGTTCGTTTTATGGCTTTAAAATCTCCTAAAGACGTACCAAAAGCACGTTTCATTGGTATGACCTGGATGATTCTTGGCTTATACGGTGCAATATTTGTAGGTCTTGCTGGTCTTGCTTTCATTAGTACACAAGACGTTGGAGTGTTAGCTGAATACGGTGTTAAAGTTGTTACGAATGATGCTGGTGTTCAAATGCTTGCAGATCCAGAAGAAATCTTTATTGCATTCTCACAAATTCTATTTGATCCAATTATCGCAGGTATTCTATTAGCAGCTATTTTATCTGCTATCATGAGTACAATCGATTCGCAACTACTAGTATCATCTTCTGCAGTAGCTGAAGATTTCTACAAAGCAATTTTACGTAAGAAGGCTTCAGATCGTGAACTAGTATGGGTTGGACGTATCGCAGTTGGTATTATTGCATTAATTGCTACACTTCTTGCAACAAATCCAGAAAGCTCCGTGTTAGAGTTAGTTAGTTATGCATGGGCAGGCTTCGGTGGTGCTTTTGGACCAATAATCCTTCTAGCACTATTTTGGAAAGGCATTACAAGAAACGGTGCATTAGCTGGTATTATCGTTGGTGCAATTACCGTTATTGTATGGGGAGACTTCCTTACAGGAGGAATATTTGACCTTTATGAAATTGTTCCTGCTTTCTTACTCAACTTAATTGTTGCTGTAGTAGTAAGTATGGTAGGCGAAAAGCCGTCTGCTGAAATTCAAGCAGAATTTGATGAGGCAGATAGTAAAATGAAAGCATAAAAATAACTATTAAAAGAGTACTTCTCGGTTTAACTCCGGGAAGAACTCTTTTTTACTTAGCTGAACTGTTTAATGGTATTGCGTAACTTAGTTGCGACAGAAGAGGTACCGTTGTTAATTTCTTCGTTAGTGAATGTAAGTTTAACAAAGTTTTCGTCCATATCCAGTGCTTCTGAAAATAAACCACCAAGGCCTTTGGCACGGCGATCCACCTGAAGAATAAGTTCAAGTTGACTTTCATCTAAGAAAAACATAACCTCTAATTCATCGAGATCTCTTCTAAATTCATTGCCAGGTAAAAATTCAAACTCCTGTATATAGTTATACTTTCTGGAATACTCCATTTCAACTTTATGCATATGAAAACCTAATTCATTGGTAAGGGCATCTAAAAACAGTATTCATATATCGATGAGGCTCAACGTTAATGTAGTCCCTGTCTTTAGGGTCAACGGCATTAGGCACATCCAGACCTGTCTGAATCCATACCTTTGTTTTACCTATCGTTGGAGGTGTGTGTACAGGTAATAGAAATTGAAAGTCTATTTCCTTTTTTTTTACCTTCCTTGATGGTAAATGAATCTCCAACTGTAACAGCATGTAAGTTTACTTTTTGATAAACATCGTTGTCATTTATTTCACAAATGGCCTCTGTCATTACAAAAAGTTTAATTTGAGAGATTTCCTGTTCCGTATTTCCTCCCTGGATAACTTAGGAAGGTCGGGGATAGTTCTAGTAATTATTTATCAGCTGGTTAACAATTTCAGCAGGTTCCATGACAGTTAGCTGATTATGGTAGTCAGACATGTGAGTTTGCATACTTTCACAGTGTCCGGCATTTTCAAAAAAGGAAATAAGCTGGTTTTCAAGCGAATTTTGCTTATCTTTCCAGTTGTTTAGACAGAAAACAACGCCAAGTTTTTGTAACTCTTCAAGGTTAATTATTTCCTGACCAGGCAAAGCATCGTAAATGAAAATTGGTTTCCTTTTAATAATTCCCTCGCTTACAGTAACGCCCCCAGGTTTTGTTAAAATCCCATCCACTTTGTCATAAAGCTTGTCCATTTCTGTTCTGCTCTCCATGTATTGTAGAGGTATAATATTGTTGTTTGCAAGGTTTCGAACCCTTTGATATAAGGTCTTATTTTTCCCGCATAAAACATAATAAGTGATTTTGCCTTCAGTACCGATGCTGTCGATTAGATCGCCTATTGCTCCAACTCCTAAATTACCACCTGTTATCAATATGGATAGGGAAGAAGGACTTTTCCTTACTTGAGTTTTCACTTTTAGAATATCTTTGTGTACAGGTATGCCAGTTATATAGATTTGTTCTTCTTTGATACCCTTTTTTTGTAACAGTTCTTTCATATGAAGAGAAGACACAAAGTGAAAGTCAACATGATGAATACCCCAAAAACGATGAATAAAAAAGTCCGTGTAAACATTAATCACAGGTATGTTCACCTCTCCCTTTTCCTTTAAATGGTTTAACATATAAGAAGGTAAAGAGTGTGTGCAGATTATACAACTCGGCTGTATTTCTTTGACCATTTTTCTTATGTGGGCCAGAAATAAAACTTCATACAACCGGTACTTTTTATCCCTTTCCACATTTTTATATACACTAACTTGATAGAGCCAATTATAGAAGCCTGGAAATGTTCGTATCCAATTTAAATATGTACCAGATACCAGTGATTCTACTTTTCCATAACTGTATGAAAGAATTTCCACCTTTTTACAATCTAATTCAGGATGATTTGAACTGATCCCCTCCATTAATGAATGGGCTACTTGATGGTGCCCGGATGGAATTTGTAAAAAAGGAAGGAACAGAATTGTTTTAGAGTAATGATTCATCATGCACCTCACAGGGGATGGTTGTTGCATGGATTAAATTATTAAATGGAATTTCATCCATGTATTACCGGAATAAAAAGTGGTGCTTGTCATGTATAATTGGTAAAGCAAAGGAGTGATAGATTTGTATATCTTACTATTCTTAGGCTTGTTTATCATTTTGGGTTATTTTGCTGTTACAAAGGCGTATAAAAACACTCAGGATGTTTTAATAAATAAAATTGACCAGACACAAAATAAAAGTGATCCTACCTTAAATATTTTACACCTCTCCGACCTGCACCTTGAACATATCTCCATATCTCCTGAACAACTTTATGAAAACGTTAAAGGGGAAAAAATAGACCTAATTGCTCTTACAGGGGATTTCCTTGATCGTAAACGGACTCTTCCAAAGCTTATTCCTTATTTGCGTGTGTTTAGAAAATTAAATGCTGCAAAGGGAATCTATGCTGTATTAGGAAACCATGACTATGTGCTGAACAGTAATAATTTACAAAAGCTAATAGAAACACTAGAAGAACATGATTGTAAGGTCATGCAAAACGAAAGTGATACCATTCATATTCATGGCAGACCTGTAAATATTATTGGCATTGACGACTTTAGTACAAATCGAAGTGATCTGAAAGCTTCCTATAAAGAACTAAAAAACGGAATGAATCTAGTTCTTACACATGATCCGAATATTGTCCTTCATATGAAAAAGTACTATTATGATTATTTGCTTGCTGGTCATTTCCATGGTGGTCAGATCTGTTACCCAAAGGCATATCACCTTGCAAAAATGGGGAAACTTACTAAAATGAATATGATAAAAGGCCTTCAGTCATTAGATGACAAACCATTTTATATAAGTGAAGGGCTAGGTCAAACAGGAGTTAATATAAGAGTTGGTAGTCGGCCCGAAATAACATTTCATCAGCTATCAGTTTCACAAGTTGAAACCGAATCTTTACCTGCTATTTAATTAGTGAAAAGCTGTCCTTAGAGGGTCTAACCTTTATTGATAGCTTTTTTCATTGCACCATGACGGTTGATACTTCTGTCTAACGGTTGATAATAACGCCTAACGGTCGATATCCTGCCAGGACGGTTGATTTCACCGGATAACGGTTGATATCCGGCCAGGACGGTTGATTCCACCGGATAACGGTTGATATCCGGCCAGGACGGTTGATTCCATCGGATAACGGTTGATATTCCGCCAGGACGGTTGATTCCACCGGATAACGGTTGATATCCGGCCAGGACGGTTGATTCTACCGGATAACGGTTGATATTCCGCCAGGACGGTTGATTCCACCGGATAACGGTTGATATCCCGCCAGGACGGTTGATTCCACCGGATAACGGTTGATATTCCGCCAGGACAGTTGATTCCACCGGATAACGGTTGATATTCCGCCAGGACAGTTGATTCCACCGGATAACGGTTGATATTCCGCGAGGACAGTTGATTCTATCGGATAACGGTTGATATCCCGCCAGGACGGTTGATTCCATCGGATAACGGTTGATATTCCGCCAGGACGGTTGATTCCATCGGATAACGGTTGATATCTCCGTCCAGTAGCCCCGCTCATGCTTTTGTTTTATTTTTGATACATTTGTGTCAGTTTGTTCTTGGACATGAATAAATAGCTGGGTGCTGGTTTTTTGATCAGCTTTTTAATGGAAGGGTTACTGGATAGAGCGCCAATCAGTAAGCAACCGGCCCATTTAAATCTCCTGTAAACAGGATGATGTATATGCATTACCTCAAAGCCGAGGCGTCCGCACCCCTTATTTAGAAACGTAATTCCGATAATGCCTTTTATTTCATTTGATTTAGGGTGGTTTTGAATATATTTCTCTAATTCAGGCAAAGATTTACTTACATATTTGAAGATTATTTTGCCTTTAATAATATTGCTTTTCACGTCTTTTAATTCATTTAATAATCTTACATTGTGTAAATGGATCTTCACTAAAGTATCATGTTTATTGATGGTAATTCCATCAGCCAAGGTTACGTTTTTCCCTTTGTAACGTGTTAATCTAACCCTTAGTATATTATCTATTTTAAAATCGTTTGTAGGATAACGGAGACGGGAAAATTTAAAATAAACAGGGTCAACAGCAGTCCAGATCGATAATAAGTATCCTCTCATTTCCCTCTTCCCTTTTGTACTTATTTAGCAGTAAAGAAAGTATAAAAACTTTCTTTCTTGCATAAGTGCAACTAAAGTTTTCTAAAATAATTCAATGTTTAAAAACCTTTTCGGTATAGTGATATTATTGCTTGAAAGAGCCTAAATATACATGTTTTCCCCAGGGTTTATACTGTAAAAAATGTCCAATTTAGGTGCTGAATTTAAGCAGCACCCATTTCAGGGCAAAACCAACGATTATACCTATAGGCAGGAAAATAATTGGTAACCATATAGGGCCTATAAGTTTTCCCATTAATGTAAATGACGGTGAAAGAATCAAACCAACAGTCATAAAGTAAGCCGAAAAGACAAATGGTAAGAAGGAAAATGGTTTGTTTTCACCGTCTGCATCTTTATACGCATCCCATATCGCAAAAAAGTATAAACATGGGTAGAACATTAGCCAAAGATAATTTGTTTGTTCTATAGATTCCTGTATTTCTCCATGGAAACTCAGGACAATGACATGATTAAAATTAGCCATTACGTTTACTACAAATTCTAAAATAATCAAAACAATAGCTTTTACATATTTATCGTTTAAAAATTGACCAAATCCTGGTAGTGCAACACTCCACAACAGCTTTTCTAATTTGTCTTTATTAACTTTAGACTTTTCCTTCATTTTTCTTGGCCGACTAGACCAATCTTCCTCTAACATAAGGTGTCTGCTCCATCCTATAATTATAAATTTCATAATTTAAGCGAGTTTTGAAACCCGCAGCTGTTATAAAGTGAGAGTATGTAACACCTGAATGTTCCGAACTGGGAGTGGTTGATCTGATAGATCTGATAGATCGCTTTGTCAATGGCTGTTGGTGTCTATCATAAAAAAAGTCCCCACTATGATTACGTTTATAATTACTCATGCAATCACTCCGTTATTAGTAATATTTTCCAGAATTTTCACGATCATATTTAATTCCATACGTCTTTGTTTCTCTGGAAATAATTTTTATTAGTTTGTCGATAATAGCTTCTCTTATACATAATTTGTGTTTTTCCCTCTGAATAATCGAGAGGGAAAATGGGCAAAAGAATAGGAATGACTAATCCGTTTGAACGGGGGTAAGTTTATGAAGCGAATACAAAAACAAAAAGGTGCAAATAAAGACGAGGACTTTTCAACTGAATTGGTAAAGGAACTGGATCAGAACGTAGACAATCTAAAAAAAATGCTGGAAGAACCAAGTGATTTAATTATACGGAAGTTTACAGTGCGCGGTACAAATAACA
>NZ_JBMERP010000042.1:0-31449 GCF_049310925.1 Virgibacillus sp. DJP39
AATGGCGAAAGCCTTAGTTGCACTTATGCAGTAAGAAAGCATTTATACTTTCTTACCTGCCCAGAAAAGCCTGCTGACCATATAGGTCAGCAGGCTTTTTATTAATTTTGGAAATTTACCGGAGTGTTGGACAAATTCATTTACCATAAAAAAATTCTCTAACGACCCGTTCTGTAGCATGCCCATCCTCTAAATAGCAAAATTTTTCATAAAATTCATCTGTTGTATCTGAAGGTATGAATCCATTTCGCTTGATCTCTTTGATAACAGAAATAACCTCTTCAGTTGTCTTAACCAATGGTCCAGGTGCCTGTTCTTCAAAATCAAAGTAGAATCCACGTAAGTTATCTCGATAATCATCAATATCATAAACGAAAAATAACATTGGACGTTTTAGGTTTGCATAATCAAAAAAACAGAAGAATAATCTGTGATTAATAGATCTGCAATTAGATAAAGCTCTCGTATATCTTCGTGATGCGACAAGTCATACGCAAAGTTCTCCAGACCTGCCAGATCCAAATTCTCCGCTATTAGATAATGTAGACGGAGTATTATCACATAATCATTACCGAGTTCTTCTTGTAAGCGTTCCAAATCCAGTTTCAAACTAAACTTATATTTACCTTTTGTATGGAACTGATTATCTCTCCAGGTGGGGGCATACAAGATTACTTTCTTATCGTCTGGAAGATTGGTTTTATGCTTTATTTGTGAAATTGACTGTTCATTATTTGAGTTCAATAAAAAGTCATTTCTTGGGTAGCCCGACTCAATTACATGTCTGTTGAATCCGAATGCTCTTTTAAATATTGTGGTTGAATATGCATTAGGGGAGACCAGGTAATCCCATTTCTTCGCTTCTTCAAGAAAGTTTCTTTTATATGTCTCCGTACTGGTTCCTGGCATATGAACTTCATCCATATCAGCTGCAAGTCGCTTTAATGGGGTACCATGCCACGTTTGTAAATACTTAGTGTGTCTGGGCTTTGGTATCCAGAGTGGCAAACGACTATTTGATACCCAAAAACCAGCTCGTGCCATTAACAATAACCATTTTATTGAAAAGCGTCGAACATGTTGGACATCTTTATCTTCAAAAAACTTCATATGCCTTCGATCGACGCTCCAGTACATGTCATAAGATGGATCGTTTTTTAGAATGTATTCATAAATTGCTCGTGGACTATCGCTATATTGCTTACCTAAGAAACTTTCAAACATAATTAACTTCCGTTTAGGCGGTAGCTTACCCAGAATAACAAAAGCATTCTTATATAAATTCATCAGGGTTTTACTTCTTCTAACTAGTACCCATTTGGATTTTACTTTTCGCAACACCTCATTTTTCAAATTATATTTCACAATTTGAAATGAGAGATATTTTGAAACACGTGTTGGTTTCATTTCCACTTTCATTTTCTGATTATTGTATTTCAAAAAATTCACTTGTGCTTGCGAGGTGGCCTTTACATTGTTAAAACGCAGCCTACCACTTCTAGTAGTGTAATGGAAGCCACCTTTTTCATATACTAACTCTAGATAAAATTTGAAATATTTGTTTTGATCTAAACTAATTTGTGATAAATAATTAAACACACCTTTAAAGCCTGCATTTTTCAACTTACCGTTATTATATTTATTAACAAGGTCTTCTCTATTGGTTATTTCAACGGGTAATTCAAATTCCAACTCGTCTAAATTATTCGTTATAAACATTTTTAATTCAACTAGCTTATGGTCTCCACCAAGGTATAACGGAGCATAGTTAAAATGGCCACTAAAGCTTAAATTTTCGTTGGTTAGTTCTAATTCATCGAAGCCACTGAATAATTGGTACTCATTGACGCGAAAAGAAACATTACCTTTTTTAGTAGTGAAAGGATAAAAAATCTTTTCATCATCTTTAATTAAAATAGTGTTGAATTGTAAACGATCATAATTGCTTTTAATTCTTGCTTTTGACTCAACGCCATCCTTAAGCTTGATCATCGACAAATTTAAAAATTCATTGTTGAAGAACTTCTCATTAGATGTATCAAACGAAATGGTTAACTCAAATATGGTATAGTCTCCCTCATTTGATAATATACAGTGATCGACTTCAATAATTTCTTCACCAAATTGATTTGTTAAACTAAAGTGATAAGCTTCAAGTTCATTTAAATTCCTTTTTAAAAAAGGTACTTGAAGCGTATATGTGTGTTGAAAAATACTTAAGTTAATTAACTTCCTATTCTTCAATTCGCTTTCAATCATGGGTTACCCTCAACTCCTGAGTTATCATATTATACAATTATTTATGTGCATCGAAACCTGCTCATTGGATTATAGCAGATTACTTTTCCAATATTTAGCGACACTAGCAGATTTTCATAGTATAGTTATTGTAATGTAGAAAACCAGTTAATTATTGGAGGTCCTCTAATGAAGAAAGTAATCACTTATGGAACATTCGACTTGCTTCATATAGGTCATATTAGTATATTGCGTCGCGCAAGAGAATTTGGCGACTATTTGATTGTGGCAATATCATCTGATGAATTTAATGCGTTAAAGAGCAAAAAGGCTTATTACAGCTTTGAACAACGCAAATCAATTCTTGAAGCAATTAGGTATGTTGATGAAGTTATCCCAGAGTACAACTGGGAACAAAAGATTAACGATATCCAAGAAAATAATGTTGACGTATTTGTAATGGGAGATGATTGGAAAGGTCAATTTGACTTTTTGGGAAATCATTGTGAAGTTGTCTATTTACCACGTACAGTTGGTATTTCAACCACTCAGATTAAGCAAGACTTACACAGAATGGAAAAAGGATAATTCTTACTGTTGCTCAGTATATTATCACAAAACTGCTAGCCTCCCTCACCATCCGGCTAGCAGTTTTTAATTACTTTTTATACTTTGTCGGATATTCTTAACTAAATTGGTTAAAGGCTTAAAATCATTATTAATTAATCCGAGATTTTCGATTAATACCTCAATTGCAAGTAAGGTAACACCCATAATAATTATTGAACCCCATAAAGTAGTCATAGAAAAGAAGATTGCAGCAACACTGAACATGATACTTAATGAATAGATGAACAATACTGTCTGCTTGTGAGTAAATCCAGACTGCATTAGTCGGTGATGTAAATGCGAGCTATCTGGGCTTGACATTGGTTTATTATTTACACGTCTTCTAATAATGGCAATGATTGTATCAGATATGGGTACCCCTAAAATAAAAATCGGAATTACAAATGATACTATTGTAATATTCTTAAAGCCTAGAATAGCCAGAACACTGATCATGAATCCCAGAAATAAAGCCCCAGTATCACCCATAAATATTTTTGCTGGATTAAAATTATAACGCAGGAATCCCATTATGCTAAAAAACAAAACGAGTGCCATGGTTGCGACATATACCTGGCCAGTTAGCACTGCCATCCCTGCTATTGTAAATAATGCAATTGCAGAAACGCCTGCCGCAAGTCCATCCAATCCATCAATCAGATTAATAGCATTAGTAATAGCAATAATCCAAACTATTGTTACAATAGAACTTAGGAAACCAAAACCAATTTGACCACCAAATGGTAGATTGATAAATTCAATCTGTAAGCCTCCCCAAGATACAACAATAAAAGCTGCTGCAATTTGTCCAACCAGCTTAGCTTTTGGTGACAAATTGTACAGGTCATCAAATATACCCAGCAGAATAATGATAGTTGCTCCTATAATTACAGGTAAATGAAAATCACTTGAAGGCTGTAGAATGAGAAGCCCACCTAGAAAACTTAAAAAGATTGCAATACCTCCGAGTGTAGGGGTTGGAGTAACATGTGCTTTACGATAATTAGGTTCATCTGTTGCCTTTATCCTTATAGACATTTTTATAACAAGCGGCGTTAAAATTAATGCTATCACTAAAGTTAACGAGGCAAGTAAAAGTATTTCGAGCATTTTTACACCTCATTTTAAATAAGTAAACTTTTTATCTCTCTATCTATTATATAGTTTTCATACGAAAATCGCCAATGAAGTTTGAAATACTCTTTTCCTGTTCCACATCATTAATCAACTGCCTACACTGTTAATGCCTGGTTCGGCTTTGATGCATGTTTGTATGCGTTGCGTTCTTTCTTAGACATTTTCTTATACACTTTTAAAAACTCTTCATACCTTGGCAATATTTCTTCAACTGCTCCAAACTCTTTAACCATCCCATACTCAAGCCAAAGAAT
This sequence comes from Virgibacillus sp. DJP39, assembly GCF_049310925.1. Taxonomy (NCBI): domain Bacteria; kingdom Bacillati; phylum Bacillota; class Bacilli; order Caryophanales; family Bacillaceae; genus Virgibacillus; species Virgibacillus sp. DJP39. The sequence goes on from NZ_JBMERP010000042.1 coordinate 4,239, forward strand.
CTTATCGCAAAATTGCTTCATCTGACCGATGGAGTGACTTACAAAAATCATCGTTTTTCCTTTATCTTTAAACTCTTTCATTTTATCCAAACTTTTCTCTGCAAAAGCTTTATCTCCTACAGAAAGCGCTTCGTCAATGATTAGAATATCCGGGTCAATATTTACGGAAATTGCAAATCCAAGTCTTGATTTCATCCCGCTTGAGTATGATTTAACCGGTTGGTCAATAAAATCTCCAATTTCCGCAAACTCAATTATTTCTGGTTCCAATGCTTTTATTTCTTTTTTGTTAAAGCCCAGCATTAAGCACTTGAGCTCAATATTGTCCCGTCCCGTCAAATCACCCTTAAGTCCAGATGCAACTGCAATTAGGGAAACCTGCCCATTGATTGTTACATCGCCTGCTGTTTCGGGAATAATCCCTGCTATAATATTTGATAGTGTTGATTTACCAGATCCATTTATTCCAACAAATCCAATAACATCACCTTTTTCAGCTTCGAAGCTCACGTCCCTCAGGGCATAAAAGTCTTTTCCATAGCTTCTCGGTGTTATTAAATCAAGCAGACGTTCTTTCGTACCATTGTATAATTTATATTTCTTAGTAATATTTCGGGTAATTATCGATTTTTCCATACCATCACAAACCTTTACAAGTAATCAATAAAATGTCTTCTGAACTTTATATGTAGAATTGATCCGAATAGGAATAATAGTATTACTACTACCCAAAAATACAGCGTGTAATTCCAGTTGGTAATGAAGTACCATTCTGTCCCAAACAATGCTGCTCGGTAACCTTCAATTAAATAATAAAGCGGGTTTAATTTTAACACTACAGTTACCCAGGGTTGAAAATCACTTAATATTGTTATTGGCCATAGTACGCCGGATAAATATAACCCCATTCTCAGGGTTGAGTTCAAGAGCATATGGACATCTCGAATAATAGTTGACAGTGTTGAAGTTATGAGTGATATAGCAAAAATCAAACAAAAGGTTGCAAAGATAAAATAAACTAGCTCTATGTAATAGACCGTGGCGATATAGCCAGTCAGCTGGAAAATAATTATCGTGATCATCAACATAAACAAATGTATATAAAATTTTGAAAAAATTATAAAATTCGGAATGATGCTCATAGGAAAGTTCATCTTCGACAGCATCCGCAATCTTGTGTAAATTGATTTTGATCCTTCAATTGTTGCCTGGTAAAAGAATATCCATAAAATAAAACCTACAAGCAACCAATTGATGAACTGCACTTCCATACCTGGTGCCAGTTTAATAGGAGTACGGTCCCTAAGTGCACCAAACACAAACCAATAAATCAGAACTTGTATCAGTGGGTTGATTATTTCCCATGCCATACCTAGATAATTATTTTTGTTTTTACTTTTTAATTCATATACCGATAATCTTTTAATTAAATAAAAGTGCTGGATTTGTTCTTTTAGTACAGTAATTGCAGACTTCATAAATATATCCTCTCAATCCACAGTAAGTAATATGTGAATCATGTCTTATTAGATCAAAACCTAATAAACTGATAGTAACACAGAATAGACACTTTGAAGGGGTTCAGGTAAAAAAAACTAATTTTTTTATTCGACTGGTCATATACTAGCATAATAGGATCTTTTAGTTAGGCGATTTTCTACAAGATTGGTGCTTTTGACATAAAAACTATAAACTGAGACATAACTGCTGTATTTATTTCCTACCACCTTTTATTGGATTGGTGCTGATCCAACGCTGCGGAAAAACACTCGCTTTCCGTGGGGAACGCTTCAGCCTCCTCGGAGCAAAAACCGCTCACTGCGGGGTCTTCAGACTGTTCCTTTCCCACTGGAGTCTCGCATTTTCCCTCCGCTTAGGATAGGTTTCTGTTCAAGGGAGAAGAATCCCGAAAAGACACAGAATTAATGAGTAGATTTCTATCTTAGTGAAGGCAGAATACGAAGACTCCTGCGGGAAAATCGCGAGTCCGAAGACCCCGGAAGAAGCGTTCTTTGCTTCTGAGGAGACTGAGGCCGTGCCCGCGGAAAGCGAAGTATTGTGCAGGAACGGCGTCCAAAAGAATTTCACTATTATCAACTGCGAGGGTTAACTAGCAACAAAACCTATAAAAAGAGCATTTAGCTAAAGCCCTGCATTCTTTGTCGAAGATTTTTATATAACATTGTGAACAAAGTATAGTATTATTGTAGTTGAATACTTTATGGAGGTTTTTGCGATGAAAAGAATAATTACATACGGAACGTTCGACCTGCTTCATATCGGGCATATTAATATTCTACGTCGTGCAAAAGGATTTGGCGACTATTTAATAGTTGCTATATCTTCTGATCAATTCAACGCAATTAAAGACAAGCAGGCATATTACACCTTTGAACATAGAAAGGCAATTCTTGAAGCAGTTCGCGACGTTGATCAAGTTATTCCAGAGAATAGCTGGAAACAAAAGATTGAAGACGTGCAAAAATATAATATCGATACATTTGTAATGGGAGATGACTGGAAAAGTCAATTTGATTTTTTAAACGATTATTGTGAGGTTGTTTATTTGTCCAGAACAGTTGGAATCTCCACATCCAAAATTAAAAGCGATTTGTTTAAGGTGCAAAATGATTAGGGAAATTACAATTTCAACCTACCTCTTCCTGTTTAAAGCTTTATTTTCTCTCTTTAAACTGCTTCCCCAACAAAATAAGACTGTTTGTGTCGCTTCCTTTGGCGACAATATATTTTACACAACCCGCTCGTTAAGCAATCTATCAGATGAGCGAATCATTATTCTAAAAAGTCGCCGCTGTAACTATGAGTTCCAAAAAGAGAACGGATACTTGCTGAATTTCAGTGTGACCCATCCATTAGCATGTGTACAATCTATTTATCACCTGGCAACTGCTACAACTATATTAGTAGATAACTATTTTGGCTTCTTGGCAGTTACAAATTTCAAACCTGGAACTACTTGTATTCAACTATGGCATGCTGTTGGAGCGCTGAAACAGTTTGGACTCAGCGATACTTCAAGTAAAACAAGAAGTGAAAGATCTAAAGCACGCTTTCGTAAAGTGTACAGTCGCTTTCATTTTGTTGCAGTTGGATCAGAGAAAATGGCAGCTATTTTTCTCAATAGTTTCGAAATAACTGATGACCGTATCCTGCGTACCGGTATTCCAAGGACAGATGTTTTTTATGACAATAAAGAGAAACAGGAAATCTATCAAAAGCTAAAAAGCTACTATCCAATCATAAGCAGAAAAAAGGTTATCCTCTATGCTCCAACATACCGTGACCTTGAGCTAACTAATTATCAATTACAGCTGGATGTAAAATTACTGCATCAAAAATTGGCGGATGATTATGTACTATTTGTTAAACTGCACCCTGCTGTAAGCTATGCATTTGACGAAAAATATGATGAATTTGTTTATGACGTCTCAGGCTACTATGACAGCAATCATCTAATGCTGTTATCAGATCTACTGATTTCAGATTATTCATCTGTTCCAATTGAATTTTCCCTGTTAAATAAACCAATGATATTTTTTGCTTACGATTTACATGATTACGATAGAACAAGAGGATTATTAAAGAATTATCAATACGAAATGCCTGGTCCAATCGTCCAGACAACTGAAGAAATTATAAAAGCGATAGAACAGAATAATTTTGACTTCAAAAAAATAAAAGCGTTTGCAGGCGAATGGAACGATTACTCATTCGGAAAGTCCAGTATGAATGTGGCAGAATTCATTATGAATGAAAGTATGTCAGAAGAGATTTCATTGTAGATATATTGTTCGAGAGCCGAGCCTAATTATGTCCCAGCTCTAATCGTTCTTTTCTTTATTAACTCAACCACTTTTCACCAATATATCCGTATTTCATCGTATTATAGATTGGTTTTAATCATGAAGGGGACATTTAATTGTCCCTTTCTTTTCTTTACAGTAAAATTTTTTAACCCTTTCTATATCTCTTCTGTACAACCTTAGATATGAAGAGCCTTTCTTGCTCGGGTGGTACCTTACATGCCGGGTCTATTATTGATTTTCCACTAAATCACCACAGGTAAATAACTGCAATAGAATAATGATTCTCTTTCTCTGATTATTTATGATTCTCAATCAATTACGTGTTATAATATAGGACAGGAAATCAACTTCTAAGGAGTTTTAATGGAAATGAATGCGATCAAAAATATTAAACAACCAAAATATATTCGTGAGTTAAAAAATTACTATAAAACTGTTGAGAAAATTAATATGAAAGAGAAACAGTATAAAGCTCTTACTGATGATGAATTGAAACAAAAAACAACTGAATTTAAGCAATTGTTACAAGAAGGAAAAACAGTTCAGGACATCGCAGTTGATGCTTTTGCAACAGTCCGTGAAACATCCAGGCGGATATTAGGTTTACGTCACTTTGACGTGCAATTAATTGGCGGATTAGTTCTTCTGGATGGTAATATTTCAGAAATGGCTACAGGTGAGGGTAAAACACTTGTTGCATCATTACCGAGCTATCTAATAGCACTACAGGGTAAAGGTGTTCATATTATTACAGTTAACGAATACCTCGCTCGCCGTGACAAAGAATTAATTGGTCAAATTCATGAATTCCTTGGGCTTTCAGTAGGTTTGAACGTTCCTGGACTAAGCGGTAGTGAAAAACAGTATTCTTATAAATGTGATATTACATATGGTGTTGGAACAGAATTTGGCTTTGATTATTTAAGGGATAATACAGTCCAATCAATCAGTCAAAAGGTCCAGCGTCCCTATCATTATGCCATTATCGACGAAGTAGACAGTGTTTTAATTGATGAAGCCAAAACACCATTGATAATTGCTGGAAAAAGTAAGCCAAGCGATCGTCTATATAGTGTTTGTGCAAGTGTTGTTAAAGGCATTAAAAAAGATATTGATTACACCTACGACCTTGAGTTAAAAGTAGTTAATTTTACCGAGGATGGTTTAAACAAATGTGAAAAAATATTTGGAGTAGATAATTTATTTGATCTAGAGCATAGTTCATTATTCCATTCATTACTTCAAGCCTTAAGAGCAAGAGTATTATATCAGCGTGATGTTGACTATATTGTAGAGCAAGGTGAAGTTAAGCTTGTTGATATGAATACAGGTAGAATCATGGAGGGCCGCAGCTTAAGTGATGGGTTGCATCAGGCGATAGAATCAAAAGAAGGCCTAATTAATACTGATGAAAACAAAACCCACGCTTCCATTACAATTCAAAACTATTACCGAATGTACCCTTCATTATCAGGCATGACAGGTACTGCTAAAACAGAAGAGACTGAAATAAGAAAGATCTATGGAATGGGTGTTGTCATAGTTCCAACTAACAAACCAAATCAAAGAGTTGACCATCCGGATAGGGTGTATTCAACACGCGAGCAAAAATACAACTATTTGCTAAAAGAAGTAAAAGAACGACATGAAAAAGGACAACCTATACTCATTGGTACCACGTCAATCCTTCAGTCTGAAGATGTTGCAAAGGCTCTTGACAAAGAAAATCTTGTTTATCAGCTTTTAAATGCTAAAAGCGTACAACAAGAGGCTAATTTAATTGCTTTAGCTGGTCAAAAGAATCAGATCACCATTGCGACTAATATGGCTGGGCGCGGGACGGACGTTATGCTTGGTGAAGGAGTAACCGAGCTAGGAGGACTCCATGTCATAGGAACTGAACGTAACGAAAGTAGACGTATCGATGATCAATTAAAGGGGCGCTCAGCAAGACAAGGTGATCCGGGTTCAACTCAATTTATACTTTCTCTTGAAGATTACTTATTTATTCGCTATGCGGCAGACGAATTAGAAAGGGCTAAACCTAAATTCAAATCTTATAACACCGGTTTAATAAAGACAGCAAATGTGTATAAATTTGTAGATACAGCTCAAAGGATTAGTGAAGGTGTTCATTATCAGTTCCGCGATTATAACTTAAACCTTGAGAATGTGTTAAACGATCAGCGCGGAGTAATATACAAATTGCGCGATGAGTTATTGCAAACCGATAACACAATTCACTTCTTAACGAAACAAACTAGTTCCCTTCCGGGTGAATTTGTTGCAGCATTCTGCTCTAACGACCTCCTGCCTGAAGAATGGGATTTGGAAGGTTTAGAAAAAGAACTAAACACTATTTTACTAGTAGATGTGTCTTTTGATGATAGAGTTGGTGATTTTAATAATGCTGATGAAGTCCAAAATTTTATTAGACCTTATATAGATATGCACCACGAACTTATATACACATACGAAAATCGTGAACAAGTTCAGAATTCCTCAAAAGGTATTGGATTATTTGTCATTGATACGTTGTGGAAAAAACATTTAGACACAATGAATCAACTTAAAGAGGGTATTGGGATTAGACAATACCAACAAGAGAATCCTGTCGAGTTATTTCAAAAAGAAGGATATAAACTTTTTGAAACAACCTACCATGAAATTGAATATGAATTTGCATTCAGATTAACAGGACTTATTAAAGGCATTATTGATAGGGAAAATAAAGGGTCGTCACAAAATTAATTACCAGGAAAGGAAGTTATTATGTTTGGTTCCAAAAGACAGAAAAAAGCAGAAAAGGAAAGTTCAGTAAATGCAGAAGAAATAATCGGTTCAGAAGATGCTAATCAGGGTGAAGCTATGATTGATACAGAGCTATCCTTGTTACCTAATTGGAATATTCCAAACGAAGAAAAGTATGTGTATGCTTATCATAATAGTGAAAGCCCTAAACTAAAAGTGAATCAGATTTCCTTATATCCTATTGAAATAAACAAACAAAAAAATAATAGTCTAGTTGCAACAGCTCTTATTAAAAATACATTAAAAAAGAGTATACACTTTGAGAAAACGACGATTCTATTGCTTGGAGAATCTAAACAGGTTATTGCAAAGAAAGAATTTGATTTAAAACAGTTAGGTACACTTCCCCCTACTTCAGCACGTCCGTGGAGATTTTTATTTTCTCCAAATGATATAAGTTCTGGGGTTGATACAGATTTAAACGCATGGTCCCTTGCTTTTGAAATTAAACGAAAACATCAGCTGGATCTAGCTGAGTCATGGGAAAAATCAATTGCAGAAAATACTAAATCGAGTTTACAGAAAATCGTTGAAAGTGCTGCTCCTTTAAAGCCTGGAGAAGTCAACTTTATGGGGCTTGAAGCGAAACAAAAAGAAAATAAAGATTTGGTGGTAACGATTTTAATTCGCAATGGTGCAGAAAAGAATATCACACTAGAGCAAGCTCCATTCGGATTGAAGGATGCAAGTGGTGAAGAAATCGCTAAAGGGAGCTTTAAATTAGAAGATTTCACTGTGAAGGCAAATACTAGCAAACCATGGACGTTTATATTTCCAGCATCCGTAATAACCAAAGAGGAAATAGACCTTTCCAAATGGCAAGTGTATCCAATCCAGTAATTATAAGGGTTATTATCAATGATAATAATCCTTTTTACTAACCTATTTTATCTTTCCAATTTATGGTATTATTTAATTTCTAGTAATCTTTTAAAGGGGTGTATAAGTGATGAAAAATTTAGTAAAGCTGTTAATGATAGTGTCACTATTTGCAGCCTTGTTTCAATCTACAGCTATTGGTGTGAGTGCTGAATCTAGTAATATAGCAGAAAAATGCAGTTATATTGCCAAGCCTGGTGTGAATCCTGACCCTAAAACAATGAATTGTTTATTGACTGAGGTAGCTCTTGAGTACGATATTCCACCGGAAATTTTCAAGGCAATTGCAGAGAAAGAAAGTGCAAACTGGCATCAATATGATGATAACGGAAATACCATTATCACATCAGACGGTGGTATTGGGGTAATGCAAATCACGAATAAAGAAGATTATGTTTTGGAATCACTTAAAACAGATATTATTTACAACATCAGAGCTGGAGCAAACATTCTAGATAGCATGTTTAAGCGTACAGATTTACCTACCATCAATGAGGGAAATAGAGATGTATTAGAGCATTGGTATTTTTCTATCATGGCCTATAATGGAACCAAACCAGTAAACAGTCCAGTTGTTAAAGATACGGGAAAAACCAATCCAAATGCTTATCAAGAAAAGGTTATAGACAAGATTGCAAATTTAGAATTGGTGACAATGCAGTCATTACCTTTTTCAAATTCAGACTTTCAATACGACACGACTAGCGGTGAAAACATTGAATTTTTAACAATGAATTATCATTTTGATATGCCATTTACAAAAACTAACTATTTGTTTAAACAAGGTCAAAAGGTTGAAGCAACATCTGATATGAATATAAGAGCCTTCCCTGGAGGTACAGATATAGGTGATATTAACAATGGTGAAATATTAACAATTGAAGGTCCAATTGCCTATGGAGAAGATCCGGATAACCATTTTGTCTGGTACCCTGTTAAGCGTGGAAATGGCGACACCGGATTTGTAGCATCCAGCTATCTAAATGGTCTTCAATTTAAAGATGTTCCGGCTGGTCATTATGCAGAGGAAGAAATCTATTATTTAGTTGATAGAGACATTATCAACGGAATTGGTAACAGTGAATTTGGACTATCACAGAATCTTAAAAGGTGGCAAGCAGTTCTGATGATTGCTAGGTCAAAAAACCTTTCACTTGGGAATAGTCCTAATCCTAACTTTGAAGATGTACCAAAAAGTTATCCTTACTATAATGAAATTTCGGCGGTAGTTGATGAGGGTTTATTCAAAGGTAATAAAAATGGTACTTTTGAACCTGATTCCACTTTAACTAGAGCTGAGATGGCAGTTGTCTTACAAAGAATTTATAAATTCCCGGAAGCTTCAAATGATACTCCTTTCACTGACGTAGAATCAGGCATTTGGTATGCAGATCCGATTTCGAGTATATATGAGGCTGAAATAACTAAAGGTATAACTCCAACAACATTTGGTCCTTCAACAGATGTAACCAGAGAACAGTTTGCTGTGTTTATGGCACGTTCAATGAATGACCGGTTTAGATAGAATCAAAATTATTATTAACATTTCATAGTATCCTTTCTAAAGTTAATACTGGAAATAGAAAAGAAAATACTAAAAAAGTAGAGCTGATACATTATCAGCTCTACTTTTTTCTAATGTTACTCCAAAATTATTTTGTGCCCACAGTTATAGATCCATCACTGGAAGTATCTTCTTGCAAAAACGAAACTGAAAATTCTTGTTGGATGCTTGCTCCTTCATTGGAGAATTCAACTAACACATATTCTTCATCTGCTGAACCGGTTGTATTAGTTCCTATAATTTCAAGAACCTTTGATCCGTCAACCTGATCTTTAAGAACTAAATAATCAGCATCCTCCTGAACATCTGCATTACGGTCAAAAACAGATTCGTAGTTAATAGTAACAGTGTCGCTCAAAACCGGCCCACCAGAGGTAGTAAATAGGAGTTCTGATAGACTATTCTCTTCAGCTACAGATGAATCAACTATTACATCTAATTGTAAGTCTTTTAATTCCTTTTGAAGCAACTGAGTCCAAGCCTCATCTAACTTCATTTGCAACGACTTCTTATCTGGATAGTCAACAGGCAATTCATTCACTAAGGTTTGGGCTACAGAAACCGTTTCATTCGTCACCACATCGAGCAAATTAGTTGTTTCATCAAATAATTTATTTACTGCTTCTGAAGTAGTACGGATAGTAAAAATTTCTTGAATCTCAGCTAGTTCATCTTCTAACAATGGTTTAACTAAACTTGTACTTGCAAGAGCATCAATCTGACTTTGAACATTATTAATCTGATCTAATGTTAATTCCTCTCTAATAGTTCTGTCTATTTCAGAAACCCATAGCTTGTTAACAGCACTATTTGAAGAACTAGCTTCACTGCTGATTTGAAGTTCATCTGCAATATTAAGCTTTTTTAACATTGGTGCAATGTCAATGCTAGTTGTACTTCCAATATCTATTAATTCTTCCCTTAAGCCTGCAATCACCTGTTCATCTGCCGCTAGTAGATTTCCGACTTCATCAAATAATCCACTTATTTGAGTTGTAATGAGATCCAGTCTTTCCTCATCAGTTATTATTGACCCCTCTTGGTTTAAAGTCGAATTAAAGCTACTAATCGCTTCACTTTCACTAGTTTCAAAAGTTGTTAAAACCGATTCATTTACAGTTGTAACAGTCTCTAGTAACAAGGACAGTGTAATATCTACAGTTGAAGAAACTAATTTAACAATTTCACTTCGATAGTCCTCCAGATGAGCACTTTGGACAACATCATAACCAAGAACAACTGCAAGATCGTCATAACTAAAACTTTCTGGGTTATCAATAATGTACTGTAAATTTGTGTTAAGTTGTGTTTCAGTCACTTGTGTTACAGCATTTATAACTTCCGCGACGGTCAGTGTACCATCTTTCGCTTTCTCCGTAATTGCATAACGGTAGTCAGCATCTAAATCCCACTTGAAATTTTCTACTAGTTTATCTAATAGATATAATTCAAACCCTTCTATGTCTTGTTCAATAATTTCGACTGCTTTTTCTTGATTGATTGTGACAATTGCAGTTTTGAGCATCTCATTTGTTACCACATCATTTTCTTTTACTAACTTTGTAACTGCTATACGATAGTCCTCGATAAGATTACTTTCTACATTTTCCCCACCGAATAGAATATCTAGCTCAAAAAGTTCAAAGCTATCATAATTGGTTAGCAATTGTTCCATAGCTTGTTCTTGATTAACTAAGATTACAATTTCACTAATCTGCTCCTTAGTGAGAGCCCCATTACTTTTAATTACTTTTTGGAGTGCTGTAGCATATAGTTCTGTATCATAATAGAGACCATCATTTGTTACTCCTGAGATAATTTCTTTGGTAATGGTTATTTGATCTTGATTAATTAATTCAAGAGCAATATCACTGTGTTCAAGTTCTAATGTTTTGATTAGTTGTTGTTCATCAAGTGTTCCATTATTTTCAGTTTGTGCTGTTTTTACTGCAGTTTTATATCTATCTAAATATCCAACAAAACCATTAATATAAAAATATCTCATCATCGCTAGAGATAATGAATTTGTATCATTGTTTATCTTTAATAGAGCACCACTTCTTAACTCATTCCTAATTAATGTATTGATTTTAAAAATAGCATCTCGTACTTGGTCGGGGGTTAAGTCTTCATCTTTGTTCGCTATTTTGGCTTCGGATACTGCTGTTTGATATCTAGAAAGCTGATTTGGGTCTTCAACATTAGCAAAAATTTGTAGTGCTTCCACCGTTATGTTAACAGGGTCTCCATTAATTACTAATAATGTTTTCGCTTCGTCTACATTCCTAACCAGTTGACGTAAACCATCGACATTCAAATCTGCATTTTCAGCCTTGATTGCGATTTTGTAGGCACCTAAGTTATCTTCATCTAGATTATACAAGCCAATCCTTTCTAACATTTCAATTGTAATGGCGTCAGAATTACTATTAACTAGTTTCAAGGTCTCCGTAAATTCCTGTTCATTAACAGCTACAACTATATTTACTATATCTTGACTCGTAAGACTACCATAGTTAGCATTCTTTTTAATTGCAGCAATATACTTATTAAATAGGTCTTTGTCATTTACGTGCCCTACGACTTCATAAAGATTTTGACTCGTAACGAAGGAAATGTTTTTGTTTATTTTATTAACAATGCTTTGTTGTTGTACTAATTTTTCAATTGATTCTATTTCACTAAATGATACTACTTCGCCACCATTTGATTGAACTTTTTCAGTTAGAATCTGTTTAAAAATAGATAGTTGTTCTTGATTGCAATAAATATTTACAGAATTAAGTAGTTCCACAGTAAGCGTTTCTGGATTAAGACTTATTTGCTTAGCAATTTCTAGTTCAATCTCGGCATTTATTCTGTTTATAATCTGAGTTAATATAGACTCCGTTAATAGGGCAGTGGGTTCATTTAAAAGCTCTCTGACACCTTCCTCATATTTATTTTGATAGTAACCATAAGTGCCATAATTTGCAAAACTCTGGATTAACCTATAATTTACATTCCCTTGATTTATATCTTTTATTACTTCTTGGCGATTAACTTTTATTATCACTTCATAAATATCACGTTTTTGCTGAAATGGACCGTTAATTTCGATCCAATCATCTAATGCATGTTGATAGTTATGCATTTCTACTGATTCTATTGGATTGCCGAAAAGTCTTAATTCTTCAAAAGTTAATGAAAGAGTACTTTCGTTTAGTTTTACAAGCACTTTCTGTATATAGATTTCGTTAACTGCTGATATAAGATCCTCTAAACTATTAGCTGTTAGTATTTGATCAGAGTTAATTGCTTCCTCAATCTTATTAATATACTCAGTTATTAATTCCTCTATTATTAAAGTATTTGTAGCATCCATTAGTACATCGGTTGTAACCTGTTGAGGATTTGTGACAACTAGATTTAATGCCTTTTGTTTATTTACCTTGACAATAAGATCCTCCAGCAACGATTTAGTTAAATAAATACTCTCGTCCTTTGCAGTTAGGATAGCAGTCCGATAATCCTCCAGATAAGCCTCATTAAAGTAATAATAATCTAGCTTTCCAATATCATACTTAGTAAAACTTGATGGGTTATTGTTAATATAGTCCAGATAAGTTGTAGAGCTGTTTTGGTTAGCGCTAACAATTGCTTCTCTTATTTTTTCTATTGTTACTTCTTCGTCTTCAGTTGCAAGAACCGTTAATACATCACGATAGCTATTTAGATTGTTAAATTCTACTAGTTGATAGCCTAGAACTTCATATAAATCATTATGTGTAATTAACCCTGCATTCGTATTAACTAAGTTAACAACACTATCTCCTAAGGCTTTGGTTAATGCTGTTTCAATATCTTCTTTTGTTATTTCTCCTTCTGATGCTTTGAGTGCCTCATAAGCTTTTTCAGTAATACGTGAACTGGAAACGTAATTGCTAAAGTAATATAACTGATCATAATCAAAAGAATTTATATCCTGGTTAATACTTTCTACCAGCTGAGAAAAATGTTGCTCATTAACGTTTTTAATTGCTTGAGCAAGTTCGTTACTAGTAAATCCGTTTTCAGTGTATGCCAATGATGCTTGTTCATATTGACCTTTTAATTCATGATATACGTTAAAACCGCCCCATGAGCCTATAAGTGCATCTGTCATTTGATTCATAGTTTCAAATGTAGAATTTTCATTAAAGTATTTTAAGGCAGTTTCCTGATTAACCTGTGTAATTACATCATGAACAGTACTTAACGATACATTAGCAAATTTGCTCAGTCTTGTTTGATATTCAACTAACAGGTCTTCACGTGCTGACCCTTGAATGGTATAAAGTACAGAAAAGCTAACATTTCCCGGGTCCGCTTTTAAAGTATCTAACAAGTCTACCGAAATAGTTTTATTAATACTTTTAACGATAATGTTAACATCTGAAAGATCTAAATCACGATTCACATCTTCTTTATAATTACTAATTGCAAACTGGTACTTGGAAATTTCACCCTCATAAATCCTTTGGTTAGTAGCAAAACGGAGTTGTTCTACTGTAAACCCATTTGGACTTTCATTAATATCTTGGAGTCCGTCTAGACTGTCATATTCATCAGTGTACGTAGGTAATTGCTTAACTTCATCAATTGCTGTCTTTACAGCTGTTAATTTGTCTGCATCAATAAGATCTGCCACACTAGCACCCGCTTTTAATGCCGCTTCAACTGCCGTTTTTGCTCTCAACCATTTAGCTTGTACAGTTTCCCAATTATCTACCGTTACCATGTTGCTAGCTGGTAAGCTTTTGATTGATTGATTTGCTAGTTCAATTCTCTCTGTTTTAGTTTGCTTAAGTTCTTCTATCTTAATTTTAACTTCACTTAATTTTGCTAGTCCTAAAATTTCATCGTCGCTTATACCATGCTCGCGAGCATATCCTAATAATTCCTCAGCGGCAAAGATCTTTGCCTCGACATCGGAAAGATTATTAGCAGTTACCAACGCAACAATTGGTATTTCTGCTAGTGCTTTATTTGTTGCAGTAAGTATTCCAGCTAAGGTTTCAACTACTTTACTGTCTATCTCTTGATAGATTGCCAGATTGTCTATTTCCTTATCAGTTGCACCTTTCTCTCTTGCTGTTTCCAAAGACAGTCCAATTTCTTCAAGTGTATTGCGTACACTATTAAGGTTGTCTTTGGTAACCTCTGTAATAGCAGGTAGGCTTGCAACCAATTCTTCTACTATAACAATTGATTCATTTTTTTCTTCTAATAATTTTTCTATAGTGGTTTGAGTAGTTATATAGTCAGCATAGTTTTTTATATCCTCTATACTTACGCCTTTTTCTGCTGATTCCTCAATCTTGGTTTGAATTTCATTTAAACCTTGCTGAACAAGAACCATATTAGAATACTCTAGTTTAACAGGTAAAGAGGATATTAATTGTTCTATATCTGATATAGCATCTGCTTTTTCCCTTTTTATTGTATTAATTTTATTAAGTACATTAGCGACTTTCTCTAAATTGTTGAAATCAGCGTCGACAGCACCCTTTGACCGTGCAATAGCAATCTTTTCTTTCGCAACCACAACTTTAGATTCTCCAACAGCTAAAGTGTCGACGGTTATATCCTCTACAATTGGGACGTCGGCAATAGCCTGATTTGCATCTTGAATAAAACTAACTTTATTAGATTCAATTTCTTTTATTCTAGAATCTGCTAAATCCAATAGTGAGTAACCTGCTGCACTTATAATATAATTCTCTGAGACACCTATATCCTTTGCTACTGAAATCGCATCGTTTACAGCAGTCACTTTTTCCTTAAGAACAGACAAGCCTGCAAATTTTACAGAAGATGGATCACTTGGTAATTCACCTAATGTATCTTCTACTTTTTCTACTGCAGTTACTTTTGATTCTAAAACACTTTGAATCCCTGTAAATATTTTATAGTAATCTACTTCTTCCTTTATGAAGTCAACCCCAGTATCCGCACCAAAAGCAATTGCTGTATCAATTAGTTTACGAACCGAGTTGAATTCAGTCTTGTTTTCTAAGGTTACATTATCTGTAGGAAAAGCTTTTAATTCTGTAATTGCTGCATTTACTTTGCTATTCATTAATGATGCAAACGAAGACCCTGTTGAGGTAACTTTTGCCTTTTCATTATTTACTTCTAAAGAATTGATGTTATCTATTTCACCTTCAATATTAACCGTGTTGTTAATGTTCAGTTTTGTAATTGTGGACAAATTATCAACCTCTAAATTTGTTGGTGAATCAATAGTTACATTACCAATTGATAAATTCCCTTTCAAAGATACTATTTTACTGGTCGTCGATTCATCAATGTTTAAGCTAATATCATTAATTATTGCACCATTTTTTGTTGATAATGTAGTTGGGGTTGATACTTCTAAAGTTTCAATTTGTGTAAAGTCCCCATTAAGTTCAATAGTAGAATTTTCTTTTGCTAAAGAAACATTAATTTTCTTAGCCGAGAAACCTTGTTGAGCACTAACTTTTGTTTCTTTTGTAACGTTAATGGTAGTACTGTTAAAGTTACCTTCTAACTGAACTTCAGTTTCTACTGATGGAGCATTCGCCGATAACGTTATATTTCCAATACTACTCGTTCCATCTGTAGCAAGCCTCACACCATTGTCATCTGTTACTCGTACTTCATTGGTTCTAACAGTGTTGAAATGGATTGTTCCTTTTTCACCAGAGAGTACCCTGATGTCGTCAGCTGTAACATGGTTTAATTCTACTGAACCATCGTTACCTGGATCTAAAAAAATAGTTCCGTTTACTGTTAAATTAACAAGACTTACATTTCCATCTAAGTCACCTTTTATAGTAAGATTTCCATTAACAATTGCGTTATTACCGATTGTACTTGCGCCATATTCACCGTATGTACCATCATTGCCCTTTATAGGTGTAATAACGTAACTTGTATCATAGCTATTATTATTAGCAAATGGATTGACTCCATCCTTAACTTCAACTAAAGCAGTAGTTTGTTTTGTGAAATTTGCAGGAGTGCTATAGTTACCATTATCGTCTATAGCATAAATTGCGAACGCATATTCCGTATTACTGGTTAGCCCAGTTATGGTTTTAGTTAATTGGCTTTTATCTGTAACAGTCAGTTTTGTTGCCTGTGTTGTTGTCTTGCTAACAGTTTCACCAGGTGTGTAATAAATTTCATAGCTTTTGAAGTCAGAAGCACTGGAAGCATTCCAATTCACTGTTATTTGATTTGCTTCCGAGGTTGCTGCTACACCTATTACTTGTTCAGGTGCAGTATTATCTGTTGGGATGTTGTTATCCGTGTTATCTTGCTCTTCCTTTTGTTGCTTTTCTTGAATAAGAATTAGTTTATGTAACATAGAAGAAAATTGCGCTCTAGTGACTAAGTCGCGTGGTCTAAACGTCGCATCTTCATGACCTAAGATTACACCTGTCTGGTAAAGAGTCTCTACATTTTGTTTGTGGACTGATGCAATTGTTTCTTCATCGTCAAACGGTAGAACCTCCATTTTTTTGTGTTCTAAGTCAAATGCTTTAACTAGCACAGTTGCAGCCTGCTCCCTTGTTAAATTTTCATCTGGACCAAATGAACCATCTGTATTACCAGTGAAAATACCTGCTTCATGAACTGCTGCTGCACTCTCAGCCCACTTTGAGTCTGCAAGAATGTCGGTAAAACGTACTAGATCATTCGGCGTTGCCAAATCAAAATAATTAACGAATAAAATTGCCACATGTCCCCTTAGAATAGCCTCATTTGGTCTAAATGTGTTATCTGGGTAACCATGGATTACATCCCTTGAAGTCAGGAAGCTGATAGCCTCATATCCAAATGACTTCTCATTAACATCTGTAAACTCTGATTCAAACGTCGCTGCACTGACCATTGGTGCTACTGAGGATAGCACGGTTGCAACTGATAAAGAGCTTACCAAAACTTTCTTTTTACCACTCATTTAACCACTCCTAATTTTTTTAACTGTACTAGTTAATTTATAATAACAGGCAGACTAAACTTTCTTAGCTAGCTTGATATTTTTTGTTTTGTGTTTCTGCAGTGTCTCTTCTCAATCTATTTTTTAGACAAGTAGACTCCTGCACTAAACCGAAAAAAATAATTAACGAAATAAAACTAAGAATTCATCTGTTGATTTTCTAGTGTGTGGAATGAATATCGGGAAAAGCTAACTGGGGTGAAATTATTTCTTCGTCCTTTTTCTTGTCAAAATAAGGAACTAAGCTTTTTGTTAGAAATTTTAATAACAATTCTGTTAACTTCCGTACTAAATTCACCAATAGGTATATAATACTATAGGTAATTTATGTAAACAAGCTATAATACGAAAATTTTCGAACAAATTTATTTTTTGTGATAGTTTAAATACATAAATTTATCACTGGATTAAATTATCTACACATCAACTAGAACCCGGATATTCGACAAATCATTCTCGAAGGTCAAAGTGATTAACTACCTGGGGATTGTATTTGACTTAGAAACTAGCGAAATAATAGTGAGTGTAACTTAGGCGTAATTACCTATTACGATCACCACAAATAGCAAAGTTAAGTGAAAATCATATAGAATTAATTATGGGCTCGCAATAGGTAACTTATTTTTTCCACCTTATTGAAGTAAAACAAGTTGCTAGTACAAATAACCGAATAATAGATTTTAAACTTTTATTAGAATATTAATAAAAAAGTCTGACCAAATAGTAAATAGTTCCGTTTCGGTGGAATACGGTATCCCAACCAAATTTACACGCTAATAATAGTCTGTGTGATAATTGCTTAATTATTGTGCTCGTTGCTTTGTTGACCAACTTAAGTGGAAAAAAGATAACTATAATTCTCATCACAAAAAATGGTAAAATAAAAAATATGTAGCACACAAAAAAATCATAGGAGAGATTAAAATGACTATTTTTTATATAATGGTAGCGAGTATTCCAGGTCTAATATTTTTGGGTCCAGTCGGTGCGATATTAGGTGGAGTAATAGGATTTGTATTTGGGGCAACTCAATCAAATTACAGAAAAATTGTAGAATTAGAAAAGGAAATAAAGGACATGAAAAATTATTGATAGGAACATTGTTCGCAACTTATTCATTTCCTTTTTTATAAGTTCCAGTCCATTTGAATAGACTAAATGATTATTATTCTGTCTAACACCCTACAGTGTTACAGAAGGACACATTTCTACAATAGTCTCAAGTCCAATGTAAGGGTTTTATACTCAAAAAAAAGAAGCTAACGAAAACTACCTGTTAGCTTTTTGTGATTCAAAATATTAAAACTTTTACTTTCACATGATTAATAATTTACTTTGAATAACAGTTCGCTAAACTCCGCTCTTGTTATCGAGTTCTCTGGTCGAAAGGTGCCGTCCGGCATCCCTTCTGCAATACCTTGATATGCTAAAGCATTAATAGCTTCATAAGCGAAGTGACTAGTCTTTACATCAGGAAAGTAACTATTACTTGTGTTTTCAATATGGTAGGCTCTTTGAATCAGTACAGCCATTTCCCCTCGTGTAAGTTCTCCAGCTTTTACAAACATATCTTCTTCTCTTCCCTTAAATAATCCTGCGTTTGCAGCTGCAGCAATTTCTTTGTAATACTTATCTGTTGGCTTAACGTCCTTAAACCCAGGGTCAGTAACCTGGCTTGTATCCAGGTTCAACTCACGGGTTAGCATAATAGCTGTTTCCGTTCGACTTATTAAACCATTAGGTTCAAAGTAACCCCCTGGATATCCATTTATCGTTCCTGTTCTAAAAAGCTTTGTAGTTGATGGATATGCCCAGTGTGAGCTAGCAACATCCCTAAATATTTCGAGTGGGGCAGTTGATAATGCCATCAGAATAGTTGATACAGATCTTTCATATCCATCTGAAGGTGAATTAGCAACACTAAGTCGATCAGTCCCAGGAAAACGTGTCACCATTGTGGTGGAACCTCCACCATCAAGATTTAATGCCCGATATGCTCCTAAATTCACTAGATAATCTGCAAATTGCTTGATAGTCATTCCATTACTATATCCAGACTGTCTGCCGTCCACTGTTACGAAAAAGACCTTTTCACCTGTACGGTCAATCGCAACAGCAGTTCTAGGTGCTCTATATTTGGCATTTGCACTATCCTGATTCATGGTTACTGATACGCTTCCATCCTTTACGAGCATTGGCCCACTCGCAAGCATGAAAGAGGAATCCTGCCATTTTGAATCTATATCTATTGAGAGACTGATAGAATCCCCAACTTTAATGTCACTCATTTGTTCAGAACCCGTACCATGAGCAGAAATAACAAATCCATTCTTCGGTATAACCGTTTCCGTTTCATCACCTGATTGACGAATGGATTCTACCTTTCCAGTTACAGTGGTCCCAAACTTTAAGCTTGGTGGAGAAGGCAGAGTCACGACTACTTCGGTCCCCCACTGGTTTGTTTTTGTTGTTTCACCAGGAAAATAGGAAGTATACAAAATAGTATTATTTGGTGAGCGTGCCTTATTCGTACTTGTTATAGAATAACTTTTATTGTTATGTATATATTTCATTTCCAATTGATAATTATCGATAATTCCTTTACCGTTTTCTCCTATACCAAATGCAATTGGCTTATTTACAAATTTATCCTCTTCCCCGTCATAAACTTCACCTGCATGTACAAGTCTATTATCCTTAGAGACCAGGTTCATAGAAGTACCTAAATGGAAAAATGATCCATTAATTGCTCCAACTACTGCACGGTTTTCCTGACTATAAAAATTTGCAAATGCAGTAGTGGTTTGAAGTCTGTTTAAAGCTGTTGGGACACCTATATCAACATATGTATCAGGATTACTTATATCTATCTCCATTACGCGTACAGCTTGCATAATGCTATCTTCTGAATACCGGATATCCTTGTAGCTTACCCCGTCTGATACATTGAATTGTTCGTTAATTGTTGCAGCCCCTGCTGTCATTGGTATTGCAGTAAATACTATTAAAAACATAAAAATAAATAAATGTATAATTTTGTTCACTAAAAAGTCCCCTTGTCTAGTTGTTTTTTTTCACTATTTTTCTAGTATAAACGTATAGATAATAGAATAATAGATTAGATTTACTCATTTATTAGAAATATTAATAAAAAAAGTCCCACCAAATAGTGAGACTCTCCTTACTGTTTCTATTTATTTTTCTTTAGTCTACTTAACAACGCATCGGCCTTTTGTCTTCGTTGTTCGGTTTCACTGTCTAGTATATTGTACTGAAAATCTCCATTTGTCTCTGTTTCCTCAACAATATCCCCAACTTTTATTTCTTTAGGAAAACAATCGATAGCAACATCTTTTACAACTGATTCATTTCCTTTTTTTAAAAGTACTACTAAATTACCTTCAACTCGATCGACAGTGTATTTAATCATTCTAAATTCTCACATCCTACAGCGTTATATAAGGACTCATCTCTTCAATAGTCGCGGGTCCAATATAATGCACATTGTCTAATTCCTCAATTGATTCAAAAGGACCATACATATTCCGGTAGTCAATTATGTCCTGAGCTATACTAGGTCCAACTCCTTTAATCAACAATAGAGTATCATAGTCTGCAGTGTTTACATTTATTGGATATTGTGTCGTTGAATCCGGTTCAGTGGAATCTCCATTTCCTTCTCCAGTCCATGGTTGAGCAGATACAGTATACGTTTCCCCAGTCGATGTAATGGCAATATCACCAGATTCATAGGTGCTGTATAACGTTGCTCCAGAATCGCTTAATCGATCGACAACTTTTTCATCAGGATGTCCGTAGTTATTTTCACCATATGACAGAATACCTACCTCTGGGTCCACTGCATTTAAAAAAGCCTGAGAGGATGAAGTACCTGATCCATGATGACCTGCTTTTAAAATCTCGGCGTCTACTGCAAAGTTTTGGATCATCGTTTCTTCATTTTCTGATGATGCATCACCAGTAAGTAGAAAATCAACTGTCCCATGAGATAATTTTAAAACGATAGATGATTCATTGGGGTCATTACTAGAATTTATTCCGCTAACTATTAGTATTTCGAGGTCAGCATCTAAATCAATAGTAGAACCTACTTCTGCAGTATCAAAAGGAATATTTTTCTGGTCAATTAAATTTAAATATTCCAGATAGGTATCAGTAGTATGGGACTTTCCACTATCCAGAACACGCTTAACCTCTACCTTTTCAAGTACATCGATTAGACCACCGATATGGTCAGCATCTGGGTGTGTAGCAACAAGTAAATCTATTGATGTAATTCCAGACTTCGCTAGATAGTCAACAATTTTTTCACCTGCCGATTGTAGCCCACCATCAATCAAAATTGTTTTACCATTTGGTGTTTCGATTAAGATACTGTCACCTTGACCTACATCCAGAAAATGTACTTTCATATCCTTATTTATTTCCGCTTCAAATTTGTCACTCATAGCTCTTGCAAGCATAACAGAGAATTCAGAACGGTTTATGTTACTTTTCGGTTTGAAAGTGCCGTCTGTATAGCCGTTAGTAACACCATTTATAACTAAAGCATCAATATGCTTTTCAGCCCAACTACTTGATGTATCCGAAAATAAATTTCCACTTTCACCAGTTAATCCATAAGTAACAGAAATCACCTTAGCCATCTGCGCTCTTGTTAGTGTCTCTTCTGGACGATACTCCCCATCTGGAAAACCGTTAATGTGTCCAGCTTTTACGGCAGCTTGTATTGCTTTATAATAATATGCATTCTCATCCACATCTGAAAAAAAAGGTTCTTCTGGAGCAGTATTTACGTCAATTTGGTCCGTCCTGGATAACATTAAAGCTGCATCAGCACGACTGATATTCTCTAATGGTCCAAACGAACCACTTGGATAGCCATTAATAATTTCCTGTCCATTTAAATATACAATTTCCTCTTTTGCCCAGCCTACCTTACCTATGTCGTCAAAGGGTGCTGCTGCACTTACATTTGGGAACACTAGTAAACTTCCTAAAAACACTAGCATTATCCTCATCATTTTTTTACCAAGTGAGTTTGGCAAATCAATCCCTCCCTATTTTTAAAACCATGCCACATTATATCAATTATTCATTATGTTACAACCTATGTTGGGAAAATGGAAGAAATAGGGCAAACTCACTCTGGTAATTTGAAATTCACAGTTTCTACTTAATAGATTTTTCACTTATAGCGGTCCCTAGTCAATTCTTATTAAACTACTAGCTGAAGCCATGAAAGAGGAGCCATCTTAAATAATTATTATACAAGATTGTATTAATAGGAAGCACAAAAAAATGAACAGCTACATTGTGTCGATAGCTGTTCATTTACTCTTGCTCAAGTTGAAATAGTTATATACTGTCCTGAATATATGAAATAACAGATGCGCCGATGGCGTATATCTCTTTAAACTTTAATTCACGGTTTTTTCCTAACCTATTAGCAAGACTTTCATTTATTAAACCTTTGTCGATTAAAAGCTTCCAATTTTCATTCTCTGTTTCTTCAAAAAACAGTTCTGCTAAGAGTGCTGCGGCCTCATCTCGCTTAATAGGTCTATTATCCTTTTCCATTATAGACGTGTTAATGGTACTGATTTTGACATCTAATTGCTTAGATACTTTAGGATTAACACGCTCTACAGCACCTTTTACAATTTCCATAAAGTCGTAGAAAGTTGCTACTTTGTCAACCTTTAAATCATTTTCATAACCACCAAAGGCAAGCCCATAATCAAACAATGTTTGAACCGACTGATCATACCATTTGCCCATGTATGGATAATCTGTAACTATATGCTTTACAAGTGCGCCCTGATTATCAAGTGTATTTCTCAACTTATTAATCAATACCTTACTTTCAGTCATAGCTCTAAAAGAAACGCTCTTATTAACAGATATACTTGCTGCAGCCCCCGCTGCTTCCCCAACAACCATACCAGTTGGAACTATTCTTGCACTTCCAGCTGCAAGGGATGAATACCCAGCGGAGCGACCCACAACTAACAATCCATTTATTTTCTTTGGTACTAAAGAACGAAATGGAATTGCATATTGTTTAGGTACAGCTAAAATTTTTCCGTAATCTTCAGTTGACTTTGCTTGAATATCTACTGGGTAAGCTCCAAAGCCAATAGAATCCCAATGGTCTTTATTCATCCATACATCAGACATTGGTAGCTGATATTCTGCAATTATGTGTCTAGTTTCCCTAACATATAATTCAGTAGGAAAGCCAGCAATTTCTGCATTCTTAAACCCAGGAAACTCATCCTGTAAATACTCTAATATATGTCTAGTTTCTCTTTTCCCTCTTTCAATAGCTTTTTGTTTCGAATCATCATCTAAACCGTCAACACCAAATATTTGTAGTGCATTGATGTAATAGTCGTCCTTTATCTTTGCAATATTTAAACCGCGTAATCTGGTATTTTTATCTACTGGCTTGTAATCAAAGTGAAGAGTAGTAAATCCCCAAGCAACTTGATCTGTAACCACAGCAGAACCAAATTTTTCAGATTTTGCTGTCTCTCTGATTTTTTCCCAGTTAATATTTTTTAAATGAATCATCAACGTAACGGACATCTTTTTATCTTCTATGCCTATATCTTCACCACCAACAAAATATGGTGCTCCTGATAGCACTGCAAAATCTGCGTCCTGAGTTGCATCAATAAATGTCTTACCTTTAATCTCATATTCACCATTTTTATTTTTAATTTTAACTGCCTCTACTTTGTTATCTTTTACTACTGAATCAAGAACTTTTGTTTCCGTGAGTAAGGTTATATTAGGTTCCTCAACAACTAGTTTCTTAAAGGTTGCCTTTGCTTCAGAAATACCAAAAGCATTTCCACCTCCAACAAGTTTATGCCATTCCTCGAAGATTCCTTTACTAACGGACTCTCCATCTCCCCCTTGAGGTATATCAAGGTAGTTCAACATACCATAAGTAAACAACCCGCCAAGCTCTTTGCGCTCATTAATTAGCAGTGTTTTTGCTCCATTGCGTGCAGCTGAAACTGCTGCCGCTATACCTTCCGGCTCACCACCAATAACTATGACTTCATATTTATTATCAGGTTTGTTTGGTGAATTCACCTTATCATTTTGATTACTTTCTTTTGGAGAATCTGTATTATTGAAGACAAGGAAGCAGGCTATAGACAGAATTGTAATTACCGCTACAAATATATACTTATTTTTCATTATATCCCCCAGCCTCAGAAAACAATTACTTGTTTAAAAATTATGACTCTTAATAGATTACTAGATTTGTTTATTTATTTATGGAAAGCTTATAAATTGCCTTCTTTAAGACCCTGAGAGTTAGTTTTTTTACTTTTGATTTTTACTTTTATTTTAGCTAATTCAGGTTCTGAAAAAACATAAACGTACCAGTAATAAGAATCTTAGAGTTTACACAGTTTTAGTAATAACACCTAGGTGGTTAGTGAAATTGTTCACTTTGCTTATTTTAACATCTCATCTTATTAGGTTGCCAGTTAGAAGAAACATTGAAGATTTATAGTGTTTTTAATAACCAAAAAAAGTTCTGCGGAAATTTCTCTCCACAGAACTTTTCTAGTAAAACATAAAAACCAGTGTTTAAATATTATTTAATATTTTTTACAACTGTAAAGCTACCAAAATCAGTAAGATCGTTTCCTTTAACATCTACAATGTTACTTGAATCTGTAAGCTCAAGTGTGATCTTTTTAGCTAATTGTTCGCTGCTAAGACCTTGTTCACCAGCTGTTTCACTGTCAGTATCAACAATAGAAAGAACAAATTTATCTGTACCGGTAGAAACTGTGTAAATTCCTGCAAACTTTTCTCCATCTAATAGAAGTTCAAAGTCTGTAGCATCAACAGAGTTCACTGATTCGCTAAATGTTAGATTAACATCGTTTCCATTAACTATTGTTGCTGAAGTAAACTTAGGAGCTACATTCTCATTAAGTGTTAATGGCAATGGATTAACATCTACGAGCGTGCCATCGTTAGCTTTCACACCATCAATAACTAATTCATACTCACCAGTAGCTACAACTGAACCTGATTCTAACGCAAGTTCAACTACAGCTTTACCATCTGTATTAGTGTTAGATGTAAGAGTTGCAGATTTAACAGTTGCTCCTTCAATGTTATAATTTCCTTCGTTAACAGCAGTTGCTCCAGAAAGCTTGCCATCAAAAGTCAATGTAATAACGTTATCAACAACATCAGAACTAACTGTAAGCTCTGTTGGAGCAGTAGTTTCTTCATCCTCACCACGTACGAATGAAACTTTATCAGCCTGTAACTGATTGTTGTTTTGAGCAATGTCAGTAACAAATCCTTCAGCAAGTCCTACTGTCCAATTTCCTTGAGCAGCAGTTTGAAGTGGGATATTAACTTTTGTGTTGTCATCTCCATCAACTACTGGTGTTGCAGTAAATTGAGCAGTTTCATCAGTTACATAATCCACTTCTAGAGTACCTTCAAAAATTTGTGGTCCTGTTGAACCTAGGACAACACTTTCTGAGAATGAAAGTTGTAGATATTCTTCTCCATCTGCATTTACAAGTACATTTGAAGATGTTACTTCAGGAGATTCCTCATCAACAGT
The DNA here is from genome assembly GCF_049310925.1 of Virgibacillus sp. DJP39. Lineage (NCBI taxonomy): Bacteria > Bacillati > Bacillota > Bacilli > Caryophanales > Bacillaceae > Virgibacillus > Virgibacillus sp. DJP39. Next base: position 29,969 of record NZ_JBMERP010000042.1, read on the forward strand.
GACAATGAATTGACGAACAACTGCATCACCTGCATTATCAGATATGTCTGTAAATGAAGTGACTTCTACTTTGTTAGCACCATCTTCTAAGGCAACATCTAAATAATAAGTTACTTTATCATCCTCAACTGTTGAAGTTATCACAGTATCGTTTACTTCGAAAGTTGCAGAAGCTAATTCTTCTGAGAAAACAACTTTCACACGAGAATCAGACACTACGCTGACGCTTTCAACTTTAGGATCAGTCACATCTTCAGCTGGACGTTGAACATCAACTTTTACTGGGTTAGGTGACACTAGATTGTCCGCATGATCCCTAACACCTACAAAAGTAACAGTTCCTTCTTCTTCATAATTAAGAGAATCAATATCTACTAAAACAAAATTTTCTCCTTTGTCCTCATCAGCAAGAGCAATTTGAGTACCATTTAATGTAATGGTTCCCCAATCAGCAATCGGTTCTGAGAAAGAAATCTTTGCGGTATTTACACTAGTGTATGAAACACCAGAAACTGTAGGACGAGTTACATCATCAGCAGTGAAGAAACCTGCATATGATTCTACTTCATTACCGTCTACATCCTCTGCCCCTACTATATTCACAGAATATTTACCATCAAATACTCCATCGGCAGTCAATGTTAATGTTTTACCATCCTGGCTTAGTTTACCTGCAAAAGTAACGTCTGCAGTATCACCAACACCATCAATAACTACTACTTCTTCATTTACAACACCATTATCAACATTCGTGAATAGAGATTCAGCATCCATTGATTTATTGAATTTAACTTCAACCTGCTTAGCATTAATAGCACTTACACTTGCAACAGAAGTCGGTGCTGTTGCTTGAATTGCACGATATACCATTGTAGCGAAGTCTCCACGTTCAACGTTTCCATTTGGGTTGAAAGTAGTTGAGTTTTCACCTTTAATAATGCCGTTGTTGTAAGCTACCTCAATGTATGACTCACCCCAAACTCCGTCAATATCTTCAAATGAAGTTTCACTGCTACCAGTTAAGTTATAAGATTCAACAATAATTTTCGCTGCCTCTTGACGAGTAAGATTGTCTTCAGGGTTGAATTCACCATTGTAACCTTCAAAAATTTCGTTAGAAGTTGCACGTACAGCATCATAGAACCAATCATTAACTTCTACGTCTGAAAAGTCTTCAGTTCCAGATGGAATTAGACCTAGAACAGATTGAAGCACTGTAGCTGCTTCTGATCGTTTGATCTCATTTTCTGGAAGGAATGTGCCGTCACCATAACCATTAATATGACCATTTGAAGCTAGATAATTAATAGCCTCTGCGTAATATTGGCCTTCCTTAACATCATCAAAGTTTGATGCTGCTAAAGTAACTACTGGAGCTACTGCTGATGCGGCTAAAGCTACTGTTGCTGTTGCTGCAAAAGCTTTACGACCTGAATTTGATTTTACCATTGAATAAATTCCTCCTTGTTTCTATTATAAAC